>DAIOWG010000012.1:18008-20534 GCA_036758645.1 Dokdonella sp.
CCGATGTCGACCGCGGATCCGATGATGCGCGGGGCGCCGTCGAGGTCCCCCGTGATGTCGGCCGGCACGTGGAGGTCGTCGCCCGCGTCGCGCGCGGGCGTGGACGGGCCAAGGTGGTAGTCGCCGGCGCCCGCGAACAGCGGGTCTGACGCGAGCGTGCCGGGTCCGGGCTCGAAGGCGTCGCTGGCGTTGGCCCACACGAGGTTGTGCGCATTGTCGAACGTTGCGCTGATGGCGCTGTCGATCACGACGCCGCGGATCGCGTTGAACGCGATGATGTTGTTGGCGAGGACGCCCTCGAAGCTCGTCCCCGGAAGCGCCCGGGCGATGAAGCCGGTGTCGTTGTGCGCCAGCGTATTGTTCGCGACGAGCGCGATCACGCTGCCTGCGGTCGCGCGCAACGACACTGCACCCGGTTGCGGACCCATGACGTCGATGCCGCCGACGACGAGGTTGTTGACGATGCGCGTCGCGATGCTGCCCGTTGCGTCCTCCTGCACCAGCTCGATGCCGCCGTTGTAGCCGCTCGCGGCGATCGAGTTCGCGACCAGGTCCAGCGCGAGCGTGCCGCTCGCGTTGGAAACGCGCATCGCGGCGTAGGTGCTCATCTCGCCCCCGTCGCGCACCCGGTTGCGCGCGATCGTGCCGCTGGTCGGGCCAGGCAGGTCATCCAGTGCGATCGCGCAGATGTCGTCTCCGAACAGGAAGCCGAGCGCGATGTCGTTGTCGGTGATCTCGAACTGCACCGGACCGGTCGGCGATGCGCCGAACGAGCGCAGGTAGATCGCGCTGCGGTTCGCGTCGAGTCCGGTCGATTCGATGCGGTTGCCGCGAATCGTGATGTCGAAGCCACCCGTTCCGGCCTGGTACGCACCGATCGTGCCCTCGCGTACGGTCAGGCCTTCGATCAGGACCGAGACCTGCCCGTCGGTGCCGAACGCTTCGATCGCGTCGGTTCCCGGCGAAGGCTCGAACACCGGCTCGAACCCCGCAGCCGGCCTCAGCGTGAGGCTCTTGCCGAAGATCTCGACGGCTTCCGTGATCGGCCCATCGGTCGCTATCTCGACGATGTCGCCCGCGGTCGCCGCCGCGATGCAAGCCTGCAGCGTCGTGTTGCACGGGGCGGTTCCGGGCCAGGTCAGGATCGCGCCGCCGGCGAGCGCATCCGCCGCGATCGTCGCCAGCAGAAGCGTGGCGACACGGCCGGCCGGACGCGCCGCACGGGCGGCCCGGGGCGGATTCGATGTTGCAGGTCGGATGTCCATGCGACGATGAACGCCATTCGCGACGCCCATGCGACATCGGGGCCGGCACCCGTTCGTCGAACGGCATGTGAGGCAGGGCGGTTGGCATGCGGTCGGGAGGCGGAACGCCTTCGCGACGCGCGGCGCGCCGTGGATGCGCTCGCGGCCATCCCGGTGGCGCGTGTTGCGAGCGGCTTTCGCGCGCGTGCGGGGCGGCGTCGACGCACGCGGCGGGGTAGGGCAGACTGAGCTCCCACCTGCTGCGGGATCGCCGATGGTCGACGTCATCCACTACGCCGTTTTCCTGCATCCGCAGGCGGTCGATGCGCTCGGTGCGCCGATCAAGCCCTATCTGCGTGACGAAGCGGCGAATCCGCACATCGTCTGCTCGGAGATCGACGCGTCGGGCGCGCTGTTCGAGCTCACGCTGTCGGGCAAAGGCCCGAACGGCGAGGACCTGCGCCTCGAGATCATGCTGCCGGTGTCGATGATCAAGCTCGTGATGTCGATGCGCGGCGAGCACGAGATCGGCTTCGTTTGAGCGCGCGGCTCAGGCGCGCGCTGCCAGGTCCCGCCACCCCTCGCCGGTCAGCACCTCGAGCGGCCGGAAGCGCGACTTGTAATGCATCTTCGGGTGGCCTTCGATCCAGAAGCCGAGGTAAAGGTGGTCCAGCCCGCGTTCGCGCGCGAGGCGCAGCTGGCTCAGGATCGCGAAGGTGCCCAGGCTGCGCGCGTCTTCGCCGGGCTCGAAGAACGTATAGACCGCCGACAGGCCGGTGGCGCAGAAGTCGGTGACCGCGAGCGCAAGCAGGCGGCCGTCGTGGCGGAACTCGACGAACTGCGTCGGGCTCCAGCTCGTGTAGAGGAAGCGCGAAAAGTCCTCGGGGCGCGCGTCGTCCATGCCGCCACCGACGTGGCGCGCGCGCAGGTAGTGCCGGTAGAGCGCGAAGTACTCGTCGCTGTAACCGGCCGGCACGAGGCGCACGTCGAGGTCGCGATTGCGCGCGAGGCAGCGGCGCTGGCTGCGGTCCGGGCGGAAGCGACCGACCGGAACGCGGCAGGCGACGCAGGCGCGGCAGCCCATGCAGTGCGGATGGTAGACGTGGCCGCCTGCGCGCCGGTAGCCGCGCTGCACCGCAAGGTCGTAGATCTGCGGCAGCTGCGAGGCGCTCGGGTCGATCACGATGTTCTGCGCCGTGCGTTCCGCGAAGTAGCCGCACGGATGCGGCAGGGTCTGGAACAGGCGGACGACATCCGAGCGCATGCGCGCATTCTATCCCCG
>DAIOWG010000013.1:0-266 GCA_036758645.1 Dokdonella sp.
AAGCGTGCCCGCCCATGCCGGACGGTTGGTAACCCGTACGGCACGATCAGTAAAGCGACGGAAGTAGTTTACCGACCCGCGCGTTCGCGACCGCCGACGCCAGCAACGGTCAATCGCTGCCGGAAACCGCGGTCAGAGTGCCCTTTCTCGCATGCCGAACAACGGGGCAGGTTCACTTCTCCGAATGACGGCGCTCATGATGTCTCCTTCGTCAAAGGTAACACCTGAGCAGGAATTCACTGGGTCATTGCACCGGCGCTGATCAC
>DAIOWG010000013.1:276-20493 GCA_036758645.1 Dokdonella sp.
ACCCCGGACGAGGCGTACCGTGTGGCGACCGGAAAATTAGCAGCCTGACCTGAGCAGAAACCGCTGGGTCAATACACCGGCGCTGATCACCTCGGAATTCTCCAACTGCGCGCCGGCTGGCGCGGGCGATCTGGTGTTCTTGAACGGGTTCGATCCTTGAGGGGGACGAGCGGATCGGGGCGGTTCGGGATTGCGCCGAAAGCAAAGGGAATGAACTCCGGCAACACCCTCGAACTCCCGACTCGGGGTGCAGTGATTTGACCCAGGTCATCGCGCGCGTCCGCAATCGGGGTGAGAGTGCCTCCTGTCATCACGGGCCCTTGTCATGCGCAAATCCATCGACATCGACGTAGTCCCCACCGGGGTCGTGGAAATCGAGGGCGCGCTGGTCGCGCGCGAGCTCGGTCTGGAGGTGGCCGAATTCCGCTCATTGATGGACGACAGGAAGATCGCGGTACTTTGCGAACGTGGCAAGGGCGAGCACGCCGGCCTGTACCGCGCGAGCTTCTACCATCGCGGCAGGCGAGCGCGCTTCGTGGTGGATGGAAACGGCGAGCCCGTGCCGCCTGCGGCGTGAGCGAGCGCCCACGAGGGGAGCGAGGTCGTTGAACAGCGCGCATGCCCGCGTCGCGCAATCTCATACCGTCCACACCACCGGCCACCACATGAACGCAATCGCCGCCAGGCTCCCCGCGAGTGTCGCCAGCGCGAGAATTCCGAGCACGCCGCCCACCGCGAACTGGACCTTTGCATCGCGCGACCGCTCGGCGTGGAAGTAGACCTCGAGCACTGCCAGTGGCAGCAGCCAGCTCGCGAAACTCACCGCGATGAACGTCATGCCGTCGTAGCTGATCTTCACGCCGAGGGGCGCGAGCAGGATGCCCGAGAGCATGATGCCGATGCGAAGGAACCACACGCCATTGACGAGCAGGTAGGCGCGCAGCGCGTGGCGCCGATGCGCCGTGAAATCGCGCCGCAGCGCGCTGCGCCAGGCGAGGATCGCGAAGCCGAGGATCAGCAGGCCGTTGAAGCTCGTCGAGAGGCCGCTCGCAAGCCCGAGCCGCGAACCGCGCACCCAGGTGAGAGTGAAGCCGCCCAGCGTGACCAGCAGCGCGATGCCGAGGAACAGCCGTCCATTCCAGCGGTGGACTGCAGGCCAGCGTCGTCGCAGCGCAGGCACGAGTTGCCAGACGCCCGCGAACGTCACCCACCCGCCGAGCAGCGCGTGACCGAGGAACTGGGTGTTGCCGGCGAGGTCGCCCGGCACGTAACCGGTGATGTGCGGTTTGCGATTCAGCGCGGCGAAATCGCCGTCGATGAACGGCCCACCGAAGAACAGCACGATGAACGCGACGAACGCCCACTGGCCGAACACGGCCGTGGCGAACCAGGCGGTCGCGCCCGCGGAGAGGACGCGGCGCGGGAGGGGCAGGTGGGGCGACGCGGGCATGGCGGTAGGTCCGGCAGGAAAGCCGTCCCAAGGTGCGTGTTTCGGCGCCAGGCGTCTCGCCGGATCGCGATTCGGCCAGTCGGATCGACCGTCGATTTCCGGCGTCCGCCGCGCTTCGATCCGTGACGGATGGCGCTTGCCGTGCGACGCGCGTGAAGCGAACCTGCCGAGGACATGGGGAGTAGCGAGCGATGCAGGACTGGCAGGCGGGTCTGGCGGCCGTGGCGGTCGCCGTTGCGGCGGTTTCCTTGCTGGTGTTGCTGTGGCGGCGGCCGCGCAGCGACGCCGAGACGATCTTCGCCGTGGTCAGCGGCTCGATGGCGCTCTCGCTGATGTCGCCGTGGATGGCGGAGGCTCCGGTCTGGATGCTGTGGGCCGTCGCGATCGGCGGCAGCGCGACCTGCAACGGCTACTGGCTGGTGTCGCGCGCGCTGTTCCGCGGCGAGGGCGGCGTGTGCGCCGTCCATGTGGGCGTGGCCGCCTGCGTCGCGCTGCTGATCGCGGGCTACCGTATCGCCGACCTGAGCGCGCACGGCGCGGCTTCGCCGTGGGCGTCGGCGCTCGGAAGCCTGCTGACGCTCGCGAGTTCGACCTTGCTCGTGCTGACCTTCCTCGAAGCGCTGCGTGGCTGGTCGTCGGCGCTGCCGCTGGCGGAGCGCCGCATGCGCGTCGCGTTCATGCTGCTGTTCGCGACCGTCGTGCTGACGGCGACGCTGGTCGGCGCGCTCGGCGAGGCATGGCCAGCGGTCGGCGCGGCGCGCAGCGGCGTGATCGCCGCGTGTGCCGTGGCGATGATCGTGTTCACGCATGGGGCGCTGCGGCATCGCAACCGGGTGCCTTTGCCGCGGGCGGTGCCATCGAAAGCGCTGCCACGTAGCGGCGGCGCCTTGGGCGAGGACGAGCAGCGCCTCGCGAAGGCCTTGCGCCACCAGCTCCAGGTGCTGCAGGCCTACCGCGAGCCCGAACTCAAAGTCGTGGAACTCGCGCGCCGGATCGGCACCGCGGAGCACAAGCTGAGCCGCCTGATCACCCAGGCACTCGGCGAGAAGAACTTCAACCAGATGATCAATCGCCACCGCATCGCCTACGCCTGCCGACGGCTGGTGGAACCGGCAACGGACGCGACCATCCTCGACATCAGCGCGGATGCGGGTTTCGCGTCGCTCGGTCCGTTCAATCGCGCGTTCAAGGCGGCGATGGGGTGCACGCCGACGGCGTACCGTGCGAGCCACCGAGGGCAGACGGACGCCGAGGACGCAGCCTGTGCGCCGGCAGTGTCCGCGACGCCGGCGGCGTCGTGGGAGTCCGCGCTGCGCTGACGGCCGCTACAAAGGGGTCGGAGATCGTTGAAGCGTGCGCGCGCCCGCAACCGGCGGTAGCCGACGCAACAGAACGGGCGCGCGTGCGTGACGCGGGATCCATCGCACCGACAGATTCGTCGCGATGGCCTGCGAACCTCCAGGGCCTTTCCGAATCGTCACTGCGTCCTCGTACCCGCTGCGAACGCCGCCCCGTCGAAGCCGTCGGCGAAGATCGCATCGGCGGGCACGAAGAGCACCGCGATGCCGCGCGAGGCGCAGCTCATCCAGAGCTCATAGCCACCCGCGACCGCTTTGACCCTGAGTGCGTTGATCTGCGCATGCGGGAGTCCACCCCACTGTGGACCGCCATCGCGCGGCGCGCTGTAGAGGCCTGCGTGCGTGCCGTCGTACCAGACCAGCCCGTGCGGTCCGGTTCCGAACGGATCGGCGACGCTGTACCAGAGCCGGCCATCGGGCGTCACCGCAAGCGGCCTCGCGAACATCGCACTGATTCCATCGACGGACGTGTGGTACGTGTAGTTGCCGCTCCCTGCGTCGATGCGGAACAGTCCCTGCGTCGATCCGACCCATGCGATGCCGTTTGCGGCGGGCGCGACCGTCGTGAATCCGTCGCTTTGCGGATCGAGCTCGGGGAACTGGGTGTAGTCGCGAGAGTAGCGATAGACGCCGTCGGTCCGGATCACCTCGGCCCAGCCGCTGGCCCACACGGTGCCGGGTCGGTCGGGATCACGTTCCAGATTGTTGCCGAGCGCGGCGACGCTGGGCACCTGGATCCATGAGCCGCCGGAGAGATACGCGAGGTTCGCGGCAGGGCTCCATGACCACAGGCGCTGCAGGGAATCCTCGACGATGCCGGTGCTGTCGTCGCGGGGACTTTGCAGGTCCAGCCACGTCGCACCATTCCATGCATGCAATCCGAAGTGCGTCGGATTGACCACGGCGGCGGCGAGCGACGGCGCGAACGCCACCCGATCGCAGTTGTCGGTTGGAAACGGCCACTGCACGCCGAGGCCGTACTCGGCCTGGTTGAAACCGTGCCAACGCCGGCCGTCGAAGCGCGTCATGCCGCCGAGACCGCTGCCCGCGTTGGCACACGCGTAGACGTCGCCGCTCGCGGCATCGATGGCAAGATCGCTGTTGAATGAATCGTACTGACTCGTATTGGTGACCCGGTAGCGCTGCCATACGCCCGTTTGGGCATCTCGCTTCGCCGCCCCGCCGAGACCACTCGCCCACACGTTGCCGTGGGCGTCGATGTGCACGTCGCCATTCTGCGAACCTTCGCGCCAGACGCCGAGATCCTGCCAGGCGGTTCCATCGAACCTGCGGACGTGGCTGTCGCCGTCGATCAGAAGTGCCTGCCGGTCGCCGAACGCGCGAAACGCTTCGATCGGCGGGCTCGCGATCGACGGTGGCGGCTGCGGCGGCGTGGTCCACTCGCCGGACGCGGAAACGTAATCGAGCGAATAGAGGATCACGCCGCCCGCGCCGAATCCCGCGAATCGCGTCATCCAGGTATGGCCGCTGTCGTCGGTACTGTCCTTGCCGGGCAAGGCGGCCAGCGCGCCGGGCGTGAACGAGAACGGGTGCAGCGTCCACACCTGCGCGGTGCTGTCGAAGGACACGATCGACGTGCTGTTGTTGCTGTCGCCCCAGACGATGTAGCCGCCTCCGGGTTTGGGCTGCACCGACACGTGGCTCACGGCGAAGACTTCGAGCGGCCACTCGTTGCCGCCCTCGGGCGCGCTGCCTCCGGTCCAGTACTTCCACTCGCCGGTGGACGGGGAGTGACGCACGACGCCGCCCTGCGATCCATCGAACCCGATCAGGGCGAACCAGAGCGTGCCATCCGGCGCGATGTCGACGTCGCGCGCATTGCCGTTCAGCAGCGCCGCACTTTCCGATGCGTGGTTCACGAGCGAATCGCCCCCGAGCGCCGGATCCATGCTGAGCGCCCCGCGCCATGTCGACATCCAGAGCCGACCCTGCGCGTCGGCGACGATATCGCTGACACGCGACGTGCCTGTCACGTCCGGATGCCCGATGACGGGATAGTCGACGTTGGAAACGTTGATCCAGCGGTTCTCGGACTGGAGGAACCTGGCCACGCCTCCCTCTTCGAAGCCTGGATCGTATCCACCGAACCACGGGTCATCGTCGGGCCCGATGTGGATCGCGTCGATGACATCGCCCTGGATGCCTGTATTGCCCGGCCGGTAGTAGCGCCACGACGACCCGGGGATTTCCTGCGCGCACAAGGAACCGCCCCCGGCGAGCAGGATGGCCGCGGTGACGACCACCCACTTCGACTCGATCTTCACGGCATCTCTCCGGGATCAGCGCGTACAGCAGCATGCACCTCACCCGACGGCGTCTTGTTGATTCTGGTCAACGAAGGGGACGGAGGTGCGCTCCTGTGGGAGGGGCTTCATCGCGGATTTGTTTACCATTGCTCCGGTCGACCCGCGTTCCACCGGAGACTTGATGCGATCGAACATGCCTGCTCGACCTGGTCCGTTGTTCGTCGGCCTGCTGGTAGTGGTCGCACTCTCAGCCCCGTTGCGCGACGCGAACGCGGATGTCTTCCTCTGCGCATCCACGTCCGCGGAACTGCGCGAGGCGCTGGCGCAGGTGTCCGATGGCGGTCCTTACGTCGACGAAAACACCACGATCAGGCTCGCGCCGGGCGACTACCTCACGGGCGGGACGCCGTTCCGCAGCGAGGCGCTCGAGACCACCGGCTCGCTCACGATCCATGGCGACTGGGCCCATGACTGCCAGTTGCGATTGCAGGGCACGCCGCGCAGCGTGCTCGATGCGCAAGGCGTCGGCGGCGTCCTCGTGATCAAGCGCCCGCACGGGTCGGTCTCGATCCGGCACCTGGTCGTGCAGAACGGCAACGCGGACGTCGGCGCCGGGTTGCAGGTCAACCACGGCATGGAGTCGGCATCGTTCGTCGGGCTCTACCAGGTGGTCGCGCGCAACAATCACGCAAGCGGCGACGGCGGCGGCCTCTACCTGTTCGGCGGTGCGCCGGTGAATGACTCGCCGATCCAGATCTTCTCTTCGCTGATCGTGGACAACAGCAGCGGCGGCAATGGCGGCGGCGCCTACCTCGCCACTACCGGCGGGAGCCTCTCGCGATTCAGTTCGCTCACCGTTGCCTCGAACACGGCGGTCGGCGACGGCGGCGGCATCTGGGGAACCGGCGACCAGGGTGACTTCTGGATCCGCAGCACGATCGCATGGGACAACGCACCCTCGAGCCTCGCGTTCGACCTGCCGTTGAAGCTCGACTGGTCCAACGTCGACACGATCGCGCCGGGCACGGTGGTGGACGCGGAGCAGGTCACCGACGTCGATCCGATGTTCGCCAGCCCCGCCACGGGCGACTACCACCTTGGCAGCGGCACGCCCTTGATCCGCAGCGGCCCGCCGCTGCTGTTTTCGCCCGCGGATCTCGAAGACCACTCGTTCCCGCCGACGAACGGACGATTCCCCGCGGAAATCGGCGCGTACCAGGACACGATCTTCGTCGACGGCCACGAGGCGTGAGCGCCAGAAAGGCGAACGGAAGCCGTTGAAGGCGGTGCGTCCACGGCGCCCTTCAACCCGCGGTTCGACTCAGCCCTTGCCGCGCGGACGGCGCGGCCCCGGTGCGGAATGGCGACCGAGGCTTTCGTCGATCGCGTCGATCCATCCTGCGCGTGCGCTCGGGAACGCGTCGGCGTAGGGCACGTACGGCTTCACATCGAGGATCGGCGTGCCGTCGAGCAGATCCATGCCGCGCACGCGCAACGCGTGCGCATCGATGCCGAGCAACTCGACGGCCGACAGACCGATCGCATTCGGCCGATGCGGCGAGCGCGTCGCCAGCACGCTGCGTTTGCCGCCGCCCCGCGGAGGCCGTACCTCGGCTTTCCAGCCCTCGCTGCGATGAAACACGAACACCAGCCAGATGCGTTCGAATCCGGCGAGGTCGCGGAACGCGGCGGCGGGCACGTCCGCGAGGAACTCGATGCGCGCTTCGGCCGCGGCACCGGTCTCGGTGCCTTCGACCACGGTCGGCTGATGGGGCGCGTCGATGCGGTTCGCGTACGGCGAGCGCGCGAATGCAATCGGACGGCCGGTGAACTCGAGGAGCGGGGGGTTCATTGCAGCGCTGCAGGGGTGGCCGGGCGAAACCGCCACGGGTTGGCGCCCGCGCCGACCGCAGGTCTCGCACGCACGGCGACGGCGAGGTGCGGTCTCTGCGCCATGAACACCTGTTGCAGGCCTTGCACGGGCATGCGATGCGACTCGTACGTGATGGTCGATCTGTCTTCGGCTGCGACTGCGGTGGAAGCCGTGAGCACGGCCAATGCGAAGGCTGCCGCGGCCGTGCGCCGCGGATCCGATGTACGACTGGGCATTCTTCATGCTCCGACAAGCGAGTGCGCTTGCTTCAGGAAGCCGGATGGCTCCAGCGCCGGAGTATGATCGCTGCCGACGTGACGGACACTCCGCGGTGCGCCATCCCGTTGAGGGGCGCGCGGTGTGGAACGCATGCGCAACGATCCGGCGTGCCGCATCCGGCGCCGTCACGGCGATGCGCAGGACTCGGCGCCGAACCCGCCGCCGCGGGCGCGGGCAGTCCGCGGCGCAGGCAGAAGGTCGCGCTCACTCACGGCGAGCGCCGCGCTCGAGGAACAGCACATCGAACGCCGGCTTCCACGTCTTGCCGCCATCCCTCGACAGCACGGCAGACTCGCGCACGCCCGCGCCCTGTGTCGTCCAGGTGATGCGCTGCAGGACCGAGGTGCCGTCCTTGAGATGCACATTGCCTTGCAGGACCAGCGCGCCATCCTCGAAGTGGCCCACGATCACCATCAGCCCGCCGCGATTGGTGACCCAGGTCTGTTGCCAGTGCCTGCGCACGGGGTCGTAGCTCAGGATGCTGTCGGCCACGAGTCCGTCGTTCTGTTCATAGCGTTCGCGCAGGGCGCAGCCCTCGGCGATCGGCTCGATGCGCGCGCGCGCAATCGACGGGCTGCCCGGCGTGTCGATCTCGAAGGTGTCCCAGTCGCCGATCCAGAAATCCAGTTGGCGGTGTTCCGGCGTCGCACAATCGCGCGATATGCGCGCACTTTCCGCCGCGATCGCCGAATCGGGGACGACACAGGCGATGCCGAGCGCGGCCAGCGTGGAGTGCACGAGCGTGAGTCGACGCGATCTGTTCATGGGTCCTCATGGGTAGGCGCCAGGCACGGGGTGCGCGGCGGGGCGACAGGAATACACCGGCTGGTGTCTGGATACTCGCCGCATTCGGACGTCGACACCCGGCCATTGCACGGGTACTGCATGCGACCGGACGGCGTGCGGGACATCGGCGCGCGTGGCCCCTGCGACCGCGCTGCACCGTTTCCTGCGTGCACGAGCCGCGCGCACGCGCGGGCAGGCACGATCGTGGCGGAATGTCGAAGATCCAGATGGGCAACCGGGAGGACAGGCAATGAGACCCTCGAGCGTGGTCGGAGCGGGACTCGCGGGCATCGTGCTCGCGTGGGGCGCAGCGCACGCCGGAGCGCTGCAGATCTCGGCACAGGGCATCGCGCCCGGCGGCGGACGCAGCGAGTCGGCCGGAGGGTGTCGTCGCCTCGAGGCGACGTTCGGCGAACCGGTTGCCGGGCGTTCCAGCGGCGGTGCCTACGCGATCGTCGCGGGATTCCAGGCCGGCCTCGCGGCGGGCGCTCGCGATTCGATTTTCCACAACGGTTTCCAGGAGTGCCAATGAACACCGTCATCCCGCTCCGCCCGCACGCGCTGCGTTGCCTGGGTATCGCCTGGCTGCTGATGCTCGCGTCGGTGGTCCACGCGGCGCCACAGATTCCCGACTTCGTCTACCAGGGGCGGCTCGAGCAGGACGGCGCGCCGGCGAACGGTGCGTTCGACCTGACGTTCACGCTGTACGACCAGGCGCAGGGCGGCAATGCGGTCGGCGTCGCGATCGAGGAACCCGGTTATCCGGTCGTCGGCGGCCTGTTCACCGTCTCGCTCGCGTTCCCCGGCGCTTTCACCGGCGAACAGCTCTATCTCGAGGTCGGCGTCGAGGGCACGCCGATGCTGCCGCGCCAGGCCGTCGCGACGGCACCGGTGTCGCAGTACAGCCTGAGCGGCGCCCTCGCAGGTCCCGCAGGCGGAGACCTCACGGGCAGCTATCCGAATCCGGCGATCGCCTCGTCCGCGGTCACCAGCGGCAAGCTCGCATCGTTTTCGGTGACCAATTCGAAGCTCGCCCAGGATTCCGTCACCGCATCGAAGATCGCCGCGGCCGCCGTGACGACCGCCAAGCTGCAGGACGATGCCGTCACGATCGACAAGCTCGCGAGCAACAGCGTGACGATCGCGAGTTTCCTCGGCGGCAGCGGCAGTGGCGCAATCTCCTACAACATCGGCGCCAATGATTGCGACGAAGTCAACATCGTTTTCGGCGGCATCGCGGCCGGCGATTTCGTGGTCCTCAACACCGATCCGATGCCCGAAGACGTGTTCATCACCGCGCTCGACGCGCCGGCGGCCAACACGATGCGCATCAAGATCTGCAATGCCGGCCCGGCATCGCAATCGTTCACGAACCTCGGCGTGCGGTACATCTCGTTGCGTTGATCGGCTTGGCCGGCGGGCTGCGCACGTCGCGCAGGAGGTTGCCCGCGCGAACGCCTACAAGGCGTGGTCGGGGTGTGTGGGCGAGGCGACGGCGCGGGCTTCGAGCGTTCCGCGGATCACCGCGGCGGCGCGCGCGGCGTGCGCATCGGCGAGCACGTCGCGCGTGCGCACGTAGCCGCACAGCGTCGCGCCCGACTCGAACGCGATGCCGGAACGGTAGCGCCGCTCGCCGAGCGTCTCGCCCGCGCCGGCGCGCGTGCCACCGACGATCGCGCGCGGCGCAACCGCTTTCGCGCCGGAGTCCTGCGCGGAGACGCCAATCTCGAGCACGACGCGATCGGCCGTGGAGGAGAACGCCGAGGCGCGCGCCTTCCAATGGATCTCGTCGGCCACGAGCACGGTGTCGTCGGGCACGACGAAGCGTGCTGCAGGCGAGCCTGCGCCGGGTTCCGCGCGTCGAAAGCCGAAACCGCCTTCGCAGGCCGGATCGGCTGTCGACACGAGGGTGATGCCGGATGGCGTGGGCGGCGGCGCCGTCGGTCGCGGCGCAGAGGCATCACGCGCTGCGGCGAGGCCGCTGGCGGTCAGTATCAGGATGGCCATCAGGCCACGGGCAACCCGTGTGTTCATCTCGGGGATCCTCAGGGGGTGGGCGGCATGGCGACCCGGCGCTTCGCCGGATCGTCGATGCAGCCCTACGCCGCTGCGCTCCCGAAACCGCCAATCTCGAACTACTGGCTGTGCGATCAAGCGTGCGGTGATGCCCAGGCGCGCACGACCGGACGCCGCGGCTTTCGCGGGCAAGGGATGTGGCCGGTGCAATCCGCTCGCGCCGCTCGCGCAAGCAAGGAACCCGCGGTGCGCGTCCGGCACGCAAGCGGTCGCCGGGCCGCGCAGCAATGGCTCGAACGCCCGCGCCCGCTCGCGCGGCGTCGCGTCAGTCGCCTTCGCCGACCGGATGCAGCGCTGCGATGCGCCCGTCCTGCGCGGCGTGCAGGCGCCAGTACATCGGTCGCTCCTCGAAGCCGATGCGATAGGTGCGCTCGATGCGCTCGCCGTTCTTCGCATCGGCAACCAGCTCCACGCGCCGGATCGGACCCAGCGCCTCGAGCAGCGCGGCGCCGAAGTCGCCGAGGAATCCGATCGTCTGCTCGGCGCCCGCCGCGACGAACCGGTTCTTGTCGACCTTCGCGCCGGCTGCATCGGAGAGGGCCAGGCGCATCGCTTCGGTCAACTCGGGACGCGCGTCGCGCAGGGCGGCCTGCGGCTCCGCGGGCGGCAGGTACAGGTCCGCCACGGCTTCGGCCAGCAGCGGGTAGTAGCGCTGCTGGTTGGTCAACGCAATGATCGTGAGCTTGCGCGCGTCGATGCGCAGGATGTCGGCGAGCGCAGGTCCGCCGCTGTGGCCGATCACGCGCGTGCCGCGGTAGGTACGCGTCGTCCAGCCGATGCCGAACCCGCCGCGCCGGCCATCGGCCAGCACCGGTGGCGCCTGCAGGGTCGTCCAGCTTTCGGACGTCAACAGGCGTCCCTCGTCGATCGCGACGAACACCGCCGCGAGATCGCGGATCGAGGCATGCAGGCCGCCGGCGCCGTAACCCTGCTCGCCGTAGAGGAAGTCGCTGGCGCGCTGGCGGCCATCCTTCCATGCGTGGATCGTCGCGCGCTTCGGCACGAGCTCGGCGGAGCGGATCGATGGTCCTTCGTTGCGCGCGTGCGAGAAGCGCGGATTGCGCAACCCCAGCGGCGCGAAGATCTCGTCGCGGAAGAGTTCCGGCAAGGTCCTGCCCGAGACCTGCTCGAGGATCGCGCGCAGCACGACGAAGTCCGTGAAGCCGTAGCGCGACTCGCTGCCGGGTTCGTAGGCGAGCGGCCTTGCCTGTGCGGCCGCGACGATCGCGGCGACCGTCTGCGGTCGTGGTTGGCCGAGGTCGTCGGCGAGTCCGGACGTGTGGTGGGCGAGTTGGCGTACGCGAATGCGCGACCACGTCGAAGGTGCGTCGGGGAAGAATCGGGTCAGCGGGTCGTCGAGGGTCAGCCGGCCTCGCTCGACCAGGCGCATCAGCGCGATGCCGGTGAAGATCTTGGTGGCCGAGGCGAGCTGGAACGAGGTGTCTTCATCGACGTCGATGTCCCATTCGAGGTTCGCCTTTCCGTACGCGGCGATCTTGCGGATGCGGCCATCCTCGACGACCGCGATGGCGGCGCCCGGCACATGCCCGCGTTCGAGCGCGCGTTCGATGCGTCGGTCGATCGCATCGGCGCGAACCGCGGTGGCAGGCAGGAGCAGGGCGGCGGTCAGCAGGACGCTCTTCATGTGCGGCGCTCGTGTCGGTCGTGGAGGCGGAGCACACCGGCGGGCGTGATCCACTGCGCAGAGCATCGTGAAAATCGCGCTCCGAGTCGATGCCGTGTCGCAGAAACTGCGCCGAGGCGTGGGCGCTGCACGTCGACCGCGCATCGCACGCGGCTTGCAGGCGCCTGCGCCGGCCGGGCCGTGGCGGGCCGGCCGGCAAGGGAAACACAGCTCCTTGAAGCGTGCCGCTTGACAGGCCCGCCACCGTCTACTAACGTATTAACACGTTAATACATTGGTGCAGGATGAAGCAGCGCCCCGAGCCGGTTCCCGAACGCGACGCCAAGGCCTCCCTGACGGCCCTGGCGAAGGCGCTCGCGTCGCTCGACCAGCCCGAGGACGTGCGTGCGTTCCTGCAGGACCTCTGCACGCCGGCCGAGCTCGAGGCGATGGCCGATCGCTGGCGCGTGGTGCCGTTGCTGCTCAAGGGCATGCCGTACCGCGACATCCACGACCGCACGCGCGTGAGCGTCACCACGATCGGCCGCGTCGCGCGCACGCTCGAGCACGGCGCCGGCGGATACGCCAAGGCCGCGCAGCGCCCGCTCTCCTCCCACTCCTCCCATTGAAGGTCGCGCGATGAGCCCACACGCCGCACCGGCGGCGCGCGAGCGTCTGCGCGTCGCCATCCAGAAGTCGGGTCGCCTGGCCGAGCCTGCGCGCACATTGCTCGCCGCGTGCGGCCTCGACTGGCGCGAAGGACGCGACCGGCTGTTCTGCCACGGCGAAACCGTCGCGGTCGACCTGCTGCTCGTGCGCGACGACGACATCCCGGGTCTGATCGCCGCGGGTGCGTGCGACCTCGGCATCGTCGGGCGCAACGTGTTGCTCGAACAGGCGCCGCAGGCGCCGGCGCGGCAGCGCGAATGGCGCGCGCTCGGATTCGGCCACTGCGAGCTGAAGATCGCGGTGCCCGAGGAGCGCGCGTGGAGCGGACCGTCACAACTCGATGGGCTGCGCATCGCGACGAGCTACCCGGGACTGCTCGCGCAGTGGCTGGCCGTGCAGGGCATCGCGGCGGAGGTCGTCGCGTTGTCGGGATCGGTCGAGATTGCGCCGCGCCTCGGCCAGGCGGACGCGGTCTGCGACCTCGTCTCCAGCGGCGCGACGCTCGCGGCCAACCAGTTGCGGCCGGTGATGACCGTGCTGCGCAGCGAGGCGGTGCTTGCAGGCCCGTGCCATCCGTTCGGCGACGTGCGCGACGAACTCGCGCAGCTGCTGCTGCGCCGGCTCGACGGCGTGCTGCGCCAGCGCGACAGCCGCCTCGTGCTGTTCCAGGCACGGCGCGATGCGTTGCCGGCGCTGCTCGAACTCCTGCCCGATGCCGAACCACCGACGGTGCTGCAGGTCGATGGCGGCGACACGCTCGCGCTGCAGGCGCTGTGCCACGGCGTGATGACCTGGCAGCACCTGGAAGCGCTGCAGCACGCGGGCGCGCGCGGCCTGATGGTCGTACCGGTCGAGAGGATGCTGGCATGAGCGCGCCAGCGGCCTGGCTCGAATGGCGTGCGCTCGACGATGCCGCGCGCGCGGCCGCCCTGTGCCGGCCGCCGGGCACGGCGTCGAGCGAGCTGCGCACCTCGGTCGCGCGGATCATCGGCGAAGTCCGCGCGCGCGGTGACGCGGCGCTGCGCGACTTCACGCAGCGTTTCGACGGGGCGGCATTGCACGACTTCCTCGTCGGCGAGCACGAATACGCCGGAGCCGAAGCGCGCGTGCCTGCACCGCTTCGAAACGCGATGATCGAGGCGGCGAGTCGGATCGAACGCTTCCATGCCGAAGGCGGGCATCGCGCGTACGCGATCGAAACCGCTCCCGGCGTCGTCTGCGAGCGCATCGTGCGGCCGGTGGATCGCGTCGGCCTGTACGTGCCGGCCGGTACTGCGCCGCTGCCCTCGACGATGCTGATGCTCGGCATCCCCGCGCGCCTCGCGCGCTGCGCCGACGTGCTCGTCTGCACGCCGCCGCGTCCGGACGGCAGCGCCGACCCTGCGGTGCTGGTCGCGGCGCGGCTGTGCGGCATCGAGCGCGTGTTCAAGCTCGGCGGCGCGCAGGCGATCGCCGCGATGGCGTTCGGCACCGCAAGCCTCCTGCGCCGCGACAAGCTGTTCGGGCCCGGCAATGCCTGGGTCAACGAGGCGAAGCGCCAGGTCTCGGTCGATCCGGACGGTGCGGCGATCGACATGCCGGCGGGTCCCTCCGAACTCATGGTCATCGCCGACGCGGGCGCCGACGCCGCGTTCGTCGCGGCCGACCTGCTTTCGCAGGCCGAACACGGAGCGGATTCGCAGGTACTGCTGCTCAGCGACAGCGCGGCGCTGCTCGACGCAGTCGCGGCCGAGCTCGAGCGGCAGCTCGCCGACCTTCCGCGCGCGGCGACCGCGCGCGCGGCGCTCGCCTGTTCGCGCCTGCTGCGCGTCGACACGTTGCAGGAGGCGTTCGAGATCGCGAACCGCTATGCGCCCGAGCACCTGATGCTCGCGCTGCGCGAACCGCGCGCATGGCTTCCGCGCGTGCGCGCCGCCGGCTCGGTGTTCCTCGGCGACTGCACACCCGAGGCGCTCGGCGACTACTGCAGCGGCACCAACCACGTGTTGCCGACCGGCGGCGCCGCGCGTGCGTACGGCGGCCTCGGCCTGTCGGACTTCCAGGTCGCGATCAGCGTGCAGGCCGCGACGCGCGCGGGCATCGCGACGATCGGCCCCTGCGCGGTGACGCTCGCGCAGGCCGAGGGGCTCGACGCGCATGCGCGCGCGGTTGCACTGCGACTCGCGGGGCTCGCCGCATGAGCGATGCCGCGACCGCTGCGCTCGCGTTGCTGCGCGAGGACCTGCGTGACTTCACGGGCTACCGTTCCGCGCGCTGCGAGCGCGCCGACGGCCAGGCCTGGCTCAACGCGAACGAAGCTGCGTACCCGAACACGTCGGATCCGGACGCGCGCCTGCGCCGCTATCCGGGGCGCGAGCCCGACGCACTCGTGCAAGCGCTGTCGACGCTGTACGGCGTGACGCCCGAGCGCGTGCTCGTCGGTCGCGGCAGCGACGAGGCGATCGACCTGATCGTGCGTGCGTTCTGCCGCCCGGGCATCGACGCAGCGCTCGTGACGCCGCCGGTGTTCGGGATGTACGCGGTCTGCGCGCGCCTGCAACGCGCACCCCTGGTGGAGGTGCCGTTGCGCGAACGTGGCGGCGCGTTCGAATTGGACCTCGACGAGGTCGCCGACCGCGCCGAGCGCGGGCAGGTGCGCGTCGTGTTCCTGTGCTCGCCGGGCAACCCGGCCGGCGGCGCATTGCCCGCCGCCGCGGTGCGTGCCCTTGCGCAGCGGCTCGCCGGCCGCGCGATCATCGTGCTCGACGAAGCCTACATCGAGTACGCCGAAGCGCCTTCGCTGCTCGCATGCGCGGGCCTGGAGTCCAACCTCGTCGTGCTGAGGACGCTGTCGAAGGCGCACGCACTCGCAGCCGCGCGGATCGGCTGCGCGATCGGTGATCCGGCCGTGATCGCGGCGCTGCGCCGCTGCCAGGCGCCGTATCCGGTTCCCGAACCGAGCGCGCGCTGCGCGCTGGCCGCGCTCGCGCCCGCCGCACTCGCGGCGACGCGGCGGCGGATCGCCGAGACGCGCGCCGAGCGCGACCGGCTCGCGCGCGCGCTCGCGTGCGTGCGCGGCGTGCGCCATGTCCACGCCTCGCACGCGAACTTCCTGCTCGCGCGGTTCGAGGATGCCGACGACGCGCTCGCGCGCCTGCTCGCGGCCGGCGTCGTGGTGCGCGACGTGCGCGCGATGCCGCAACTCGGCGACGCGTTGCGGATCACGATCGGCACGCCCGCCGAGAACGCGGCGGTGCTCGATGCGCTGCACGCGCGCGCGGAGGCCCGATGACGCCGATCCTGTTCCTGGACCGCGACGGCACCCTGATCGAGGAGCCCGCGGACTGCCAGATCGATGCCTACGACAAGCTGCGCTTCGTCCCCGACGTCGTGCCCGCGCTGTTGCGCCTGAAGGAGGCGGGCTATGCGTTCGTGATCGTGAGCAACCAGGACGGGCTCGGCACGTCGTCCTTTCCACGCGAAGCGTTCGAGGGGCCCCACCGGCTCATGCTGCAGGTGTTCGGGAGCCAGGGCATCCATTTCCGCGACGTGCTGATCGACACGAGCCTGCCGGCGGAGCGCGATGCGAACCGCAAGCCCGGCCTCGGAATGGTCATGCACTACCTGCGCGACCGCACCATCGACTGGCCGCGCAGCGCGATGGTCGGCGACCGCGAGACCGACATCGCGTTCGCGCGCAACCTCGGCGTGCGCGGTTTCCACCTGCGCACGCCGCGCTTCGGCGGCGAATGGGACTGGAACGTCATCGCGCACGCGCTTGCCGACGCGCCGCGGCTGGCGAGCGTTCTGCGGCGCACGCGCGAAACCTGCATCCGCGTCGAGCTCGATCTCGATCGCGTCGCGCCGCCGCGCGCGCACACCGGGCTCGCGTTCCTCGACCACATGCTCGAACAGCTCGGCCAGCACGGCGGCTTCGCGCTCGAGGTGAAGGCCGAAGGCGACCTGCATGTCGACGAGCACCACACGGTCGAGGACACCGCGCTCGCGCTCGGCCAGCCGCTGCGCGAGGCGCTCGGCGACAAGCGCGGCATCGCGCGCTACGGATCGAGCGCGCCGATGGACGATGCGCTCGCGCAGGCGGCGCTCGATCTCGGTGGCCGGCCGTATCTCGTGTTCGATGCGCGGTTCCGACGCGAGCGCGTCGGCGACCTGCCGACCGAACTGGTGCCGCATTTCTTCCGCTCGCTGTGCGACGCGGCCGCGCTCAACCTGCACCTTGCGGTGCGCGGCGACAACGACCACCACCAGATCGAAGCCTGCTTCAAGGCCGTCGCGCGCGCGCTCGGCCAGGCGGTGCGCCGCGACGGCGCCGGCGTGCCGAGCACGAAGGGCGCGCTGTGACGCGCGTCGCGATCATCGACGCGGGCGGCGCGAACCTCGGTTCCGTGCGCTACGCGTTCGAGCGCCTCGCTGCACGGCCGTACATCGCGCGCGATGCGGACGAGCTCGCAGGTGCCGAACGCATCGTGCTGCCCGGCGTCGGCGCCGCCGCGCCCGCGATGGCACGCCTGCGCGAGCGCGGCCTCGACGCGGCCGTGCGCGCGGCGCAGGTACCGGTGCTCGGCATCTGCCTCGGCATGCAACTGCTGCACGAGCGCTCCGACGAGGGCGACCAACCCTGCCTTGGCATCCTGCGCGGTCGCGTTCGCAGGCTGCGACCCGCGACCGGGGTGCGCGTGCCGCACATGGGCTGGAACGTGTTGAGGGGCATCGCGCGGCATTGCAGGTTGCTCGACGGCATCGCCGAGCGCGCCGCGTGCTACTTCGTGCATGGCTACGCGATCCAGGTCGGCATCGACACCGTCGCGATGACCGCGCACGGTGATGCGTTCGCCGCGGTGGTCCGGCGCGGCCGCTACTGCGGGACGCAGTTCCACCCTGAGCGCTCCGGCGCGGTCGGTGCGCGCGTGCTCGCCAATTTCCTGCGGTGGACGCCATGAGCGCGGCCTTCCAGGTCTATCCCGCGATCGACGTGCGCGATGGTCGCGTGGTGCGGCTCGCGCAGGGCGACTACGCGCGCGAGACCGCCTACGCGGGCGCTCCGCTCGAGCGCGCGCGTGCTTACGCCGCGGCCGGCGCGGACTGGCTGCACCTCGTCGACCTCGATGCCGCGCGCAGCGGCGGCTACGCGCTCGATGCGTTGTTGTCGGCGATCAAGCATCAGACCGGCTTGCGCGTGCAGACCGGCGGCGGCGTGCGCACGCGCTCGCATCTCGAGCGGCTGTACGCGGCCGGAGCGGACCGCGTCGTCGTCGGCTCGGTCGCGGTGGAGCAACCGGTGCGTGTCGCAGAGTGGATGGCCGCGTTCGGAGCCGACCGCGTGACCGTCGCGATCGACGTGCGCGAGGTCGATGGCCGCTGGGTCCCGGCCACGCACGGCTGGCAGCGCAGCGCCCCGCAACAGCCGATCGAGGAGCTGCTGCGCACGCTCGATGCGGGCGGCGTGAGGCATCTCCTGTGCACCGACATCGCCCGCGATGGCATGCTGGCGGGACCCAACCTCGCGCTCTACGCGCAACTGCGCGAATGGCTGCCGGATGCGGGCATCCAGGCCTCGGGCGGCGTGCGCGCGCTCGGCGACGTGCGCGGCGCCGCGGCGGCGGGTTGCGCCGGCATCGTGCTGGGCAAGGCGCTGCTCGAGCAGCACCTGCATCTCGCGGACGCACTCGCATGCTGAGCCGGCGCGTCATCGCGTGCCTCGACGTGCGCGACGGACGCGTGGTCAAGGGCGTGCGCTTCCGCGACCATGTCGATGTCGGCGACATCGTCGAACTCGCGCTGCGCTACCGCGACTCGGGCATCGACGAACTCGTGTTCTACGACATCGCGGCGAGCCCGGCCGGCCACAGCGTCGATCCGCGCTGGGTCGAACGCGTCGCACGTGCGATCGACATCCCGTTCTGCGTCGCGGGCGGCATCGCCGACGTCGCGTGCGCGCGCCGCGTGCTGCATGCGGGCGCCGACAAGGTCTCGGTCAACACGCCCGCACTCGAACGGCCTGCGCTGGTCTCGGAACTCGCCGCGGCGTTCGGCGTGCAATGCGTGGTGGTCGGCATCGATTCGCAGCGCGATGCCGACGGCGAGTGGCGCGTGCGCAGCCACACCGGCGATCCCGATCGCATGCGCGCGACCGCGAAGCGCACGCTCGACTGGGTCGCCGAGGCGCAGCGACTCGGCGCCGGCGAGATCGTGCTCAACTGCATGGGCAGCGACGGCGTGCGCGAGGGCTACGACATCGAGCAACTTTGCGCGGTGCGCGCACGCTGCGGCGTACCGCTGGTCGCGTCGGGCGGCGCCGGCTCGCCCGTGCACTTCCGGGCAGTGTTCGAACGCGCCGATGTCGACGCTGCGCTCGCGGCGAGCGCGTTCCATTCAGGGCACATCGCGATCGCCGCGTTGAAGGGCTATCTGCGCAGCGCGGGCATCGAGGTGCGAGATGCAGCGTGACGACATCGACGCGCTCGCGTGGTCGCGCGCGAGCGATGCTCGCGCCGGCGGGCTGCTGCCCGCAATCGTGCAGGACGCGCGCGACCAGCGCGTGCTGATGCTCGGCTGGATGTCGCGCGAAGCGCTGCAGGTGACGTGCGCCAGCGGCTGGGTCACGTTCCACAGCCGCAGTCGCGGCCGACTCTGGACCAAGGGCGAAACGTCGGGCCATCGGCTCGCGCTGGTGTCGATCGAGGCCGACTGCGACCGCGACGCGCTGCTGGTGCAGGCGCGTGCGCAGGGACCCACCTGCCATCTCGCGCGTGCGAGCTGCTTCGAACGCGCGCCGAGCGCCGCGCTGGCCGAACTCGAAGCGGTGATCGCCGCGCGCGCGGGCGATGCGCCGCGCGGCAGCTACACCGCGTCCCTGCTCGCATCAGGCCTCGCGCGCATTGCGCAGAAAGTCGGCGAGGAAGGCGTCGAGGTCGCGCTCGCGGGTGTCGCCGGAAGCGACGACGATCTGCTGGGGGAGGCGGGCGATCTCGTCTACCACCTGCTCGTGCTGCTGCGGGCACGCGGCCTCGATTGGGCGCAGGTCGACGCCGTCCTGCGCGAACGCCGCGCGCGCATCGGTGCAGCCGACGAAACGGCCGGGTCCGCGTAGGCTGGACGCGCGCAGCGCGGCCGGCGATCTGGGCCGCGGCGCCCGACCTGGGTTTCCGCTTGCGCCGAGCCGTTAGACTCACGGGGTTTCGATCGAAAAGGCCATCCAATGCGCGCACTCCTGTCCGTCGTTCTCCTGGCTGCCGCCACCGCACAGGCAGGCGAAGTATTCGACATGCACGTGCACCTGCATGATGCCGAAGCTTCGCTGCGGGCATTCGAAGCCGATGCAGCGTCCGCCAAGCTCGAGATGGCGGGTTACGCCGGCATGTGGTTCGGGGGACCGAACCAGGCTGCAGCGGGCGACCCGGGGGCGATCCGCGCAGCCAACGATGCCCAGTTCGCGCTCGCGAACAAGCATCCGAAGATGTTGCCGGTCGCGACCGTGCATCCGCATGACGGTGAAGCGGCCCTCGCCGAAGTCACGCGCGTCGCGGGACTCGGCTACAAGGTGCTGAAGCTCCATCCGCACACGCAACGGTTCGACGCGGCGGATCCACGCGTGCTCGCGATCGTGAAGCATGCCGGGGATTCCGGCCTCGTCGTCATGTTCGACAACGCGAATATCCTGCCCGGCGACAGCGAGAAGCTGTTCAACCTCGCGGTGCAGGCGCCGAAGACGAAGTTCCTGTTCGCGCACATCGGCGCGATGAACTTCCGCTTCTGGAACGTGCTGCCGATGGCACGCACGGCCAACGAATTCTTCGCCGACAACATCCATTTCGACCTGTCGGGCACGATCACGG
>DAIOWG010000014.1:0-20101 GCA_036758645.1 Dokdonella sp.
CGGCCGCGCAGGAACGCGGTCGCCACAATCAACGCAATGCCGGGGTTTCTGGTCTGCGCGAGCGTGAACGCGAGCAACGCTGCTTCGGCGATCAGGATCGCGTTCTTGCATGCGAGGCCCATCAGCACCACGAGGCCGACCTGCACGAACACGTTGTTGTCGCCGGTCAGGTACACGCCGACCAGCGCCGACAGCATGCACATCGGCACGATCAGGATGACCGCGAGGGGCAGTGTCCAGCTCTCGTACAGCGCGGCGAGCACGAGGAACGCGAGCAGCACCGCGAGCGGAAACACCACCAGCGCGGCCCTGCCCTGCGTCGCCTGCTGGTAGCTGAGGTCGGTCCATTCGATCGCCATGCCGTTCGGGAGCACCGCGGCGGCGAGTTCCTCGAGCTTCTCCATCGCCTGTGCCGACGACAGCACGCGCGGATCGGCCTCGCCGAGGATGTCGGCCGCGGCATGCCCGTTGTAACGGATCACCGGATCGGGGCCGTAGCCCTGGTGCACCTCGACCATGCTGCCGATCGGCACCATCTCGCCGTTCGCATTGCGCGTCCGAAGGTTCGCGATGTCGTCGACGCTGTCGCGGAACGGACCGTCGGCCTGCGCGATCACCTGCCAGGTGCGGCCGAACATGTTGAAGTCGTTGACGTAGGCCGAGCCGAGGTAGGTCTGCAGCGTGTCGAACAGCTCGGTCAGCGGCACGCCCTGCGCCTTCGCCTTGATGCGGTCGACTTCGGCATCGAGCTGCGGCACGTTGGCCTGGTAGCTGCTGTTCGCGAAGCCGAGCCCGGGGACCTGCGATGCCGCACCCTGGAACGACTGCACGGCCGTTTGCAGGGCACCGTAGCCGAGGTTTGCACGGTCCTCGATGTAGAACGAGTAGCCCGAGCCATTGCCGAGGCCCTGGATCGGCGGCGGCAGCAGCGAGAACGCGAAGCCCTCCTGGATCGAGGAGATCTTCGCACCGAGTTCGGCATTGATCTCTTCCGCGCTGCGCGTACGCTCGCCGAACGGCTTCAGGTTGAAGAACGTGACGCCGTAGTTGGGCGTGTTGATGAACTGCAGCGGATTCAGGCCCGGGAACGCGACCTCGTTCTGCACGCCCTCGATCTCCATCGCCATCGTCGCGATCTTCTTGAGCACCGCGTCCGTACGCTCGATCGAGGCGCCTTCGGGCATCTTCACGCCTGCGATGATGTAGGACTTGTCCTGCACCGGGATGAATCCGCGCGGCACGACGTGGAACATCACGCCGGTCGACACGAGCAGGACCGCGTACACCGCGAACACCGCGCCGCGGCGCCCGAGCGCCTTCGCGACGCCGGCCTGGTAGCGATGCGCATTGGTCGCGAAGAAGCGGTTGAACGGACGGAACACCCAGCCGAACAGGCGGTCGATCAGGCGGGTCGGCGCATCCTTCGACGCGCCGTGCGGCTTCAGCAGCCGCGCCGCCAACGCGGGCGAGAGCGTCAACGAGTTGATCGCCGAGATCACCGTCGAAATCGCGATCGTGACCGCGAACTGCTTGTAGAACTGGCCGGTGACGCCGCTCAGGAACGCCATCGGCACGAATACCGCGCACAGGACCAGCGCGATCGCGATGATCGGGCCGGAGACTTCCTTCATCGCGAGATGCGCGGCCTCGAGCGGGCTCGCGCCCTCCTCGATGTGGCGCTCGACGTTCTCGACCACCACGATCGCATCGTCGACGACGATGCCGATCGCGAGCACGAGCCCGAACAGCGTCAGCGTGTTGATCGAGAAGCCGAGCAGGTGCAGTGCCGCGAAGGTGCCGACCACCGACACCGGTACCGCGATCAGCGGGATCACCGATGCGCGCCAGGTCTGCAGGAACAGGATCACCACCAGCACCACCAGCAGCGTCGCCTCGAGCAGGGTCGTGATGACCGAACGGATCGAATCGCGAACGAAGATCGTGGTGTCGTAGATCGACTTGTACTCGACACCGGGCGGGAACGACTTCGCGAGCGTGTCCATCCGGCGGATCACCTCGTCGCGGATCTCCAGCGCATTGGCGCCGGGCGCCTGGAAGATGCCGATCGCGGCCGCGTTCATGCCGTCGAGGCGCGAGCGCATCGTGTAGTCGCCCGCGGCGAGTTCGATGCGCGCGACGTCGGAGAGCCGCACGATCTCGCCGCCTGCGCCGCTCTCGAGCACGATGTTGCCGAATTCCTCCGGCGTCGCGAGCCGACCCTTCGCGTTGATCAGCGTGAGGAAGTCGCTGCCGGACGGCATCGGTTCGGCGCCGAGCTGGCCGGCCGACACCTGCACGTTCTGTTCGCGCACGGCCCGCACGACGTCGCCGGCGGTGAGGCCGCGCGCGGCGACCTTGTCCGGGTCGAGCCACAGCCGCATCGCATAGTCGCCGCCGCCGAATGGCTGCGCATCGCCCACGCCGGGGATGCCCGCGAGCTGGTCCTTCACGTGCAGGCGCAGGTAGTTGCGCAGGTACAGCGTGTCGTACTTGCCGTTCGGTGACACCAGGTGCACGACCATCAGGAACACCGGCGACTGCTTCTGCGTCGTCACGCCCTGGCGCCGCACGTCTTCAGGCAACCGCGCGAGCGCCTGGCTCACGCGGTTCTGCACGCGCACGGTCGCTTCGTCCGCGTCGACGTCGGGATTGAACGTGACCGTCGTCTGCAGCACGCCATCCGAGCTCGCGACCGACTTCATGTACATGAGCCCCTCGACGCCGCGGATCGATTCCTCGAGCGGCGTCGCGACCGTCTCGGCGATCACCTTCGGGTTCGCGCCGGGGTACACCGTTCGCACCACGACCGAAGGCGGCACCACTTCCGGGTACTCGCCGATCGGCAGCAGCGGGATCGAGATGAGCCCCGCAGCGAAGATCACGATCGACAGCACCGCAGCGAAGATCGGGCGGTCGATGAAGAATCTGGAGAAGTCCATTGGAAATTTTCCTTGGCGGCGCGATGGCCGCAGTGGTCCAGCGCCCCCGTGTTACGGAGACGGTCCGGTGGCGTGCATGATCCGGACGCTAGTTCATCGCGACCGGCGTGGCCGCATCGCCGGTGAGCGGTGCCCCGCCGTCCATCGCGACGGCCTTCGGTTGCACCGGCATGCCGGGGAAGAACACCTTCTGCAACCCGCTCACGATCACCTTGTCGCCAGCCTCGAGGCCGGAGGCGACCACGCGCAGGCCATCGACGATGCGGCCCGGCACGATGTCCTTGCGCAACGCCTTGTTGTCGGGCCCGAGCACGTACACGAACTTGCGGTCCTGGTCGGTCAGCACCGCCTTGTCGTCGACCAGCACCGCGGCATCCTCCTCGCCCGCGCCGAGCTGCACGCGCGCGAACAGGCCGGGGGTCAGCGCGCGGTCCGCGTTCGGCAATACCGCTCGCGCATGGATCGTGCCGGTCGCGGGGTCGAGCTGGTTGTCGATGAAGTCGACCGTGCCGTGGTGCGGATAGCCTTGCTCGTTCGCTAGCCCGACGCGGACCGGCTGGCTGAGCTCGGTGCGCTCGCCGCCCTTGCTGCCCGCGCCGTACCGCAGATAGGCCTGCTCGTCGCCTTCGAAATAGACGTACATCGGATCGACCGACACCACGGTCGTCAGCAGGGTCGCGTCGGCGCGTGCAAGATTGCCGCGCGTGACCTGCGCACGCCCGGTGCGGCCAGCGATCGGGGAACGCACTTCGGTGAACGCGAGATCGAGTTCGGCGGTCTCCACCGCGGCTTGTGCGGCCCTCGCGGCGGCCTCGGCCTGCGCGACGGCGGCATGGCGCGTGTCCGATTCCTCGCGCGAGATCGCGCGCGCCTCGACCAGGGCCTGCGCGCGCTGGTCCTGCGACCGCGCCAGCTGCGCCTCGCTGCGTGCACGCGCGAGATCGGCCTTCGCGCGCGCGAGCGCGGCCTGGTAAGGCCTCTTGTCGATCACGAACAACAGGTCGCCCTGATCGACGTACTCGCCTTCGGCATAGGCGACGCGTTCGACGTAGCCGCTGACACGCGGGCGCAGCTCGACCGACTCGACCGCGCTGACACGCCCGGTGAATTCGTCCCAGCGCTGCACGTCGCGCACGATCACGTCGGCGACGCTGACTTCGGGCGCCGGCATCGCCTGCCCGGTCGAGGCCTGGCTGCTGCAGCCGGCGGCGATCGCGAGCGGCAACATCGCCGCCAGCAGTCGCATCGGCAACGCGAGGCGGGCTCGTGGATGGTTCATCGCAAACTCCCAGGGTTAGAATTGTGGAAAGCAGGTGCGGGCGTGCGAATCGGTGCGTCCGGTCGGCACGGATCGCAATGTGCGGATGACGGGACGTTCCATCCCGGATTGCGGACAAACGCCTGCGCCTCGTCGGCCCCGTGCGTGCAGCCACGTGGACTGCGGGCACTTGTGGCCTGCACGGCGCAGAGAGGTGGACGGATCGGCATGCTCGATTCGCATTCGCGGAGTCGACGCACAAGCTGGGGACAGGCTTGGAACCCATTAGCCCTTGATTGGGGGAAGCAGCGTCCCGATACCGGACCAATCGCGCGCGAACCGGAGTGCCCATGGCCAGAGACTTGAACGACACCCTGATCTTCGTGAAGGTCGTCGAGCACGGCAGCTTCATCTCGGCGGCACGCGTGCTGCGGTTGCCGAAGACGACCGTGAGCCGCAAGGTGCAGGACCTCGAGGCGCGACTTGGCGCGCAGCTGCTGCACCGGACCACGCGCAAGCTCGGCCTGACCGAGGCCGGCAACATCTATTTCGAGTTGTGCCAGCGCATCGCGCGGGAACTCGACGAGGCCGAGCATGCGGTCGGCCAGCTCCAGGACGGGCCGCGCGGCTGGCTCCGCTTCACCGCGCCCTACTCGATCGGCATCACGTGGATCGCACCGCTGCTCGGCGAATTCCACGCACGCCATCCCGAAGTCAAGGTCGAGATGATGCTCTCGAACGACTCGCTCGACCTGATCGGAGAGGAGATCGACGTCGCCTTGCGGATCGGCCCGCTGCCCGATTCGAACCTCGTCGCGCGACGACTCGCGGTGTTCCGTACGCAGGTGTATGCAAGTCCGCACTACATCGAGCGCCACGGCGAGCCGCAGCACCCCGACGACCTCGCCCACCACCGCGCGCTCGCATTCCTGAAATTCCGGCGCAACGGGAGTTACTACTGGCCGCTCGGGGACGACGGCAGCACGCGCGACTTCCGCGTCGAGCCGATCCTCGCGGCGAATGACCCGGGCGCGTTGACCGGCGCCCTGCTGTGCGGCGAAGGCCTGATGCTCGCGAGCGACCTGACCGTGCGCGCCTACGTCGAGAAGGGCTACGTGCAACGCGTGCTGGCCGGCTGGACGGGTCCCGAACTCGACTGCAGCGCGGTGTTCCCGCGTGGCCGCATGCAGTCGCCCAAAGTGCGCGCGTTCGTCGACTTCCTGGTCGAACGGCTCAACTTCGAGGCCGATTACATGCACGTGGTCTGCCCGGACCGGCGCAGTGCGCAGAAGTCGCGCGCCGGCAGCCCGGCGACGGTCGCCCAGCAACTTGCGCGCGCGGCGGAATGGAATGCCGCGACCGGCGCGCTGCAGCACGAGCCCGCGCGCGATGCGCCGGGCGACGAGGACTGAGGGGGACCTGCGTCCGGACGCCGGATCGGAGAGAATACGCGTCCACTTCCGGCCGCCCTGCGCGGCCCCGCACGGCAGGCGATCCGATCCATGAAGGCAGCAGACGTCAAGCGCGGCAACGTCGTCGAACACGAAGGCAAGGTCTGGCAGATCCGCGACATCGAACGCAGTTCGCCGCAGGGGCGCGGCGGCAACGTGAAGTTCCGCTTCATCATGTACAGCGTGCCGGGCGGCCAGAAGCTCGACGTCACCTTCGGCGCCGAGGACGATCTCCGGGAAACCGAGGTGACTCGGCGCGCGGTCACGTTTTCCTACAAGGAAGGCGACGCGTTCGTGTTCATGGACAGCGAGGACTACACCCAGTACACGCTCGACGCGGACGTGGTCGGCGAGGCCTCTGGGTACATCGTCGACGGCATCGAGGGCTGCTACATCCAGCTCATCGACGAAGCGCCGGTGGCGCTGCAGTTGCCGCAATCGGTGGTGCTCGAAGTGGTCGAAACCGCGCCCGAGATGAAGGGCGCGACCGCGACCAAGCGGCCCAAGCCCGCGCGCCTGTCGACCGGCATCGAGATCCTCGTGCCCGAATACATCACCAACGGCGAGCGCATCACGGTCAACACGACCAGCGGCGAGTTCGCCGGTCGCGCCTGATCAAGCTCGCGATGCGCGAGGCATCGCGGCGCCCGTCGGCGTGAAGGGCGTCTCCCCGCCGTGCAAACAGGATCCGGCATCGCATCGGGCCAGCCGCGCCAACGCGATGCCGACGCGAATGTTCTCCGGCGAATCCGCACTGTTCAAGGTCCGGATCGATAGGGTAAGGTTCGGCGGCGTTGCGCCGGGCGGAAGCCCGGACCTGCCTGACCTGCGTGAACCACCCGGGGGAGTCCTTGATGCTATTCCAGCGCGTGAAGCCGCTCGACCAGATCCTCGCGACGGCCCAGAAGAAATCGCTGGTCCGCCAACTCGGCGGATTCCAGCTCACGATGCTCGGCATCGGCGCGATCATCGGCACCGGCATCTTCGTGCTGACCGCAGCCGCGGCGCAGAAGGCCGGCCCCGGCATGATGTGGAGCTTCGTCATCGCGGGCGCGGTGTGCGCGGTCGCCGCGCTCTGCTACTCCGAGATCGCCTCGATGGTGCCGGTTTCGGGCTCGGCCTACACCTACACCTATGCGGTGATGGGCGAATTGCTGGCCTGGGTCGTCGGCTGGGCGCTGATCCTCGAGTACGCGGTCGCCGCGTCGGCGGTGTCGGTCGGGTGGTCCGGCTACTTCATGGGCCTGGTCAAGAGCGCCACCGGGTTCGAACTTCCGGCGGCACTCGCCGCAGGCCCCGCCTGGTCCTTCGCCGGGGGCATTCCGTCGGTCGACTTCACGCATGGCATGTTCAACCTGCCCGCGGTCGTGATCGCGCTCGCGGTGACGTTCCTGCTGATGATCGGCACCACCGAGAGTGCGCGCGTGAATGCGGTGCTCGTGCTGATCAAGATCCTCGCGCTGACGGTCTTCATCGCGCTGACGCTGCCGATCATCGACGGTGCGCATTTCGAACCGTTCGCGCCGAATGGCTGGTTCGGCAATGGCGAGGGATCGGGCCTCGGCATCGTCGGCGCCGCCGCCTCGATCTTCTTCGCCTACGTCGGTTTCGACGCGGTCTCCACGGCCGCCGAGGAAACGCGCAACCCGCAGCGCAATGTCCCGATCGGACTGATCGGCAGCCTCGCGGTGTGCACGGTGTTCTACCTGCTGGTCGCTGCGGGCGCGATCGGCGCGATCGGTGCGCAGCCGACCGGCCTCGGCGTGCAGCCCGGGACGCCGGAGTTCGCTTCGCAGTGCCAGGCGCTGCTCGCGCTGGGCCAGCAGCCGCTGGTGTGCTCGAACGAAGCGCTCGCCCACGTGCTGCGCGTGGTCAACCACGAGCGCATCGGCGACATGGTCGGCCTCGCGGCCAACCTCGCGCTGCCCTCGGTGATCCTGATGATGCTGTTCGGCCAGACGCGCATCTTCTTCGTGATGGCGCGCGACGGACTACTGCCCGAGCGGCTCGCGGACGTGCACCCGAAGTGGAAGACGCCGCACAAGGTCACGCTGATCACCGGCATCTTCGTCGCGATCGCGGCGGCGCTGTTCCCGGTGGGCCAGTTGGCCGACATCTCCAACTCCGGCACGCTGTTCGCGTTCTTCATGGTCGCGATCGCGGTGCTGCTGCTGCGCATCAAGGATCCGAAGCGGCATCGCCCGTTCCGCACGCCGTTCATCTGGGTCGTGGCCCCGCTCGCGATCGCGGGCACCATCTTCCTGTACGTGAACCTGCCGTTCGAAGCGATGATCGTGCTTCCGGTCTGGGGCGCGATCGGACTGGCGATCTATTTCCTCTACGGTTACCGCAAGAGCCATCTCGGACGCGGGATCGTCGAAGTGCACGAGGACGATCCTGATTCGCCGCCACAGCCGGTGCCGCCGATCGACGACGTCCGCCGACGCTGACCACGCGCGCGAGCCGACGCTCGCGGCCTGCCTGCGCTCTGCGCGCCCGCCACGCGTCCCGGCGCGGCGCGATCGAGTCAGCCGGCAGGCCGGGGGCATCGCCGAAGGCGTGGTCTGCGGGTAGCACGCGGTTCACGCGCGTGGCGCTACAAGTGCACGGTCGATCGTCGATCGACTCCGAGCGAGCCACCCTCCGGGGGCAGCAGTGCCGAATCCAAATCGCTGGCATGCGTCGTGGCCGCGGCGAAGGAGCCACGATCACGTCGGCGGCGATGCGGCCGACGATGGCGCCAGCCCGCTGCGCGCCGAGCTGCTCAGCGCGGAGCAGATGGAGCAGCGCGGGCGCGAGCTCGCGGCCGAACACGGAGCGGTCGCGGCCGGTCCGCGTACCAGCCTGCTGCGCCGCCTCGCCGACAACGAGCACGTCATCCGCGACAGCTGCGCGGCGCTCGCCTCCGCGATCAAGTCCGGCCACCGGATCACGCCCGCCGGGGAATGGCTGCTCGACAACCTGTATCTCGTCGACGAACAGGTGCGCACGGCGCGCAGGCACCTGCCGGAGCGCTACGGCGCTCGACTGCCGCGCCTCGCGCGAGGTCCCTCGGCGGGACTGCCGCGCGTCTACGACATCGCGCTGAACGCGATCTCCCACGGCGATGGGCGCGTCGACCAGGAGAGCCTGATCCGCTTCATCGGGGCGTACCAGCAGGTCACGCCGCTCGCGCTCGGCGAGCTGTGGGCGATTCCGATCATGCTGCGGCTCGCGCTGATCGAGAACCTGCGACGGGTCGCGTGGCGCGTCCGCAGCGATCGCCATGCGCGCGACCTCGCCGCACGCTGGGCGAACGAGATGGTCGCGATCGTCGAATCCGACCCGAAGAGCCTGATCCTGGTCGTGTCGGACATGGCGCGATCGAACCCGCCGATGCACGGCGCGTTCGTCGCCGAACTGCTGCGCGTGCTGCAGGCACACAGCGCGATCCTCGCGCTTCCGCTCACGTGGATCGAGCAACGCCTGCAGGAAGCGGGCATGACGGTCGAACAGCGCGTGCACGCGAGCAACCAGGAGGAAGCCGCGGACCAGGTGTCGATCAGCAACAGCATCGGCAGCCTGCGCGTGCTCGACTCGATCGACTGGCGCGACGTGGTCGAACGGGAAAGCCACCTCGAGCGAATCCTCCGCGGCGACCCGGCCGACGTCTACGCAGCGATGGATTTCCGCACGCGCGACAGCTACAGGCACGTCGTCGAGCGGATCGCGCGCGACGCCGACGTGCCCGAACTCGAGGTCGCGCGCCGCGTGGTCGAGCTGGCGAAAGCCGGCACGCCGCCCGCGCACGGTCCCGCGCTGCGGCGGCACGTGGGTTTCTACCTCGTCGGCGATGGCGCGCCGGAGCTCGCGCGCGCGTGCGGCATCGTGCCCGCTCGCCTGCGCCTGCGCGCGGGCCGGGCATCGTTCGCGGCCTACTTCGCGGCGCTCCTGTGCGTGCTCGGATTGCTCGCGCTGCCCCCCGCGATCGAGCTGTTGCGGCCCGGCTATCCCAGTTGGCTGGTGGCGGCGGCCGGGCTGGCCACGCTGGTTGCGCTGGGCCAGCTCGCGGTGAGCCTGGTCAACCAGTTCGTGGCGATCGTGGTACCGCCGCGGCCGCTGCCGCGAATGGCGCTGCGCGACGGGATCGGCGCGGCCGCGCAGACGCTGGTGGTGGTGCCGAGCATGCTCGGCAGCGAGCAGGAAGCCGACGACCTCGTGCAGGACCTGGAACTGCGCTTCCTGGCCAACCGCGATCCGCACCTGCTGTTCGCGCTGCTGACGGATTTCAGCGACGCCGCGACGCCCGAACGGCCGACCGACGACGCCCTGCTCGCGATCGCGCGCGACGGCATCACGCGGCTGAACCAGCGCCATGCGGAAGCGGGGCGCGACGTATTCTTCCTGCTGCATCGGCCGCGGCGCTGGAACGAGGGCGAACGAAGCTGGATCGGTTTCGAGCGCAAGCGCGGCAAGCTCGGGGAGCTCAATGCGCTGCTGCGCGGGCATGGCCCCGGCCGCTTCCACACGATCGTCGGCGACATCGCACGGTTGCAGGCGACTCGCTACGTGATCACGCTGGACGCCGACACCCAGCTTCCGCACGACAGCGCGCGCGCGCTCGTGGCGACGATGGAGCACCCGCTCAATCGTCCATGCATCGACCCCGCGCGTCGCTGCGTCACCGCCGGCTACGGCATCCTGCAGCCGCGCGTCGGCACCAGCTTTTCGCCGGACAGCAATTCGCGGTTCGCGATGCTGTTCGGCGGCGAACCCGGTATCGATCCGTACACGCGCGCGGTATCGGACACCTACCAGGACCTGTTCGGCGAGGGCTCGTTCGTCGGCAAGGGCATCTACGACGTCGACACGTTCGAGGCGGTGCTGGCGGACCGCTTCCCGCTCAACCGCATCCTCAGCCACGACCTGCTCGAGGGCTGCTACGCGCGCTCGGGCCTGGTCACCGACGTCGAGCTGTACGAACACTACCCGTCGAGCTACGTGCTCGACGCAAAGCGCCGTCGGCGCTGGATCCGCGGCGACTGGCAGATCGCCGAATGGCTGCTCCCGAGCGTACCCGTGGCGGACGGTCGCCGCGAATCCAACCCGCTGTCGGCCCTGTCGCGCTGGAAGGTCTTCGACAACCTGCGCCGGAGCCTCGTTCCGGTCGCGCTGCTCGCGATGCTGCTACTCGGCTGGACCCTGCTGGATCGACCGCGCTACTGGACATTGCTCGCGCTCGAGGTGCTGCTGCTGCCGGCGCTGCTGGACATCGTGCTGCAGCTCGCGCGCAAGTCGCCGGACCTGCGGATCGGCCGTCACCTGCTGTTGTCGGCGCGCGACGCAGGCCGCCGCGTCGCCCAGCTCACCTTCAATGCCGCATCCCTTCCCTACGAGGCGTGGCAGAGCATCGATGCGATCGCGCGCACCGCCTGGCGCGTGTACGTATCGCGCCGCCGCTCGCTGCGCTGGGTGACCTCGCGCGCCGCACAGGGAGGCGGCATGGCCCCGTTCGCCCCGATGCTCTGGGTCGCGCCGCTGGTCGCGGCGGGATCGGCCGTCGTCGTCCTGCGTGGCGATGTCGCGATGCCGGTGGCAGCGACGTGGCTGCTGCTGTGGTTCGCGCATCCGGCGCTGGTTCGGTGGCTCGGCCGCGCGCCGGCAGACGAATCGGAACGCCTCGATGCGAGGCAGGCCACCGACGTGCGCAGGGCGGCGCGCCGCACCTGGGCCTTCTTCGAGCGCTTCGTCGGGCCGGAGGACAACTGGCTGCCGCCGGACAACTACCAGGAACAGCCGATCGCGCGGGTGGCCCACCGTACCTCGCCCACCAACATCGGACTGTGCCTGCTCGCGAACCTCAGCGCGCGCGACCTCGGCTACATCGGCCTTGCGACGCTGATCGAGCGTACCGCGCGCACGTTCGCGACGATGCGTCGCCTCGAGCGCTATCGCGGCCACTTCTACAACTGGTACGACACCCTCACGCTGCAGCCGCTGCTTCCGCAGTACGTTTCGACCGTCGACAGCGGCAACCTGATCGGCCATCTCTGGACGCTGCGCCAGGGCCTGCGCGAACTCGTCGATGCGCCGGTGGTCAGTGCGCGCGTATTCGCGGGCCTCGCCGACTCGTTCGAAATGCTGCACGACGGCGGCGCCGACGGCGACTCGCCGGCCCTGCAGTCGCTGCGGTCGCGCATCGACGCGCTCGAACGGGCGCCGCCGGCGGGACCGAAGGCGATCGAGGCCGCCCTGCGGGACCTTGCCGATCTCTCCGCTGCGTCGGCCGCGGCCGAAGGCACGGACGATCAGGTGGAGTTCGCGCGCATCTGCAGCGACGCGCTGGCGGATGCCTCGGCGTGGCTGGCGCCGACGCCCGGCACGCATGCGCAGCCTCCTGGCAGCGACGTCCGGGTACCGACGCTGGCCGAACTCGCGCGCGGCGAACCGTGCGCCCACCCCTCCGGCCACCTCGATGCCGGGTCTCGCGCGCGCGCGTGCATCGCCGAACTCGATCGCCTCGCCGCCGAATGCGTGGAGTTCGTACGCGCGGACCATCGCTTCCTGTTCGACGCCAAGCTGCATCTGTTCGCGATCGGCTACAACGTGACCGACAGCCGGCGCGACCACGGGTACTACGACCTGCTCGCGTCCGAGGCGCGCCTCGCGGTCTTCGCCGCGATAGCGCACGGCAGGGTGCCGCAGGACGCGTGGTTCGCGCTGGGCCGGCTGCTCACCGCGCACGACGGGCCGCCCGCGCTGCTGTCGTGGAGCGGTTCGATGTTCGAGTACCTGATGCCGTTGCTGGTGATGCCGGCGTTCCCCGGTTCACTGCTCGCGCGCTCGTGCACGGCGGTGGTCAGGCGGCAGATCCGCCATGCGGCCGCCTTCGGTGTGCCCTGGGGCATATCCGAGTCGGGCTACAACCTGACCGACGCGGCGCAGAACTACCAATACCGTGCGTTCGGCGTACCCGGCCTCGGCCTGCAGCGGGGCCTCGCGCAGGAGCTGGTGATCGCGCCGTACGCGAGTGCACTCGCGTTGACGGTGCTGCCGCGCGCCGCTGCCGACAACCTGGCCGTGATGGCCGGCAACGGTTGGCTGACCCGCCACGGCTTCTACGAGGCGATCGACTACACGCCGGCGCGCCAGCCCCCGGGGGCGTCGCACACCGTGGTGCGCTCGTTCATGGCGCACCACCAGGGCATGAGCCTCGTCGCGTTCGCGCATGCGTTGCTCGACCGGCCGATGCAGCGACGCTTCCAGGCGCATGCGCCGTTCCAGGCCACGCTGCTGCTGTTGCAGGAACGCGTGCCGCGCACGTCCGGCGAGTGGGCCAGCGACCCCGGCATCGTCGACGTGCTCACCGAACCCGAGCAGCCGCAGGCCCCGCTGCGCGTGGTACGCCAGGTCGACACGCGGCGGCCCGCGCTGCAGTTGCTCTCGAACGGCCGCTACCACGTCATGGTCAGCGCGGCCGGCGGCGGCTACAGCCGCTGGCGCGGGCTTGCCGTCACACGCTGGCGCGAAGACCCGACCTGCGACGACCGCGGCACGTTCGTCTACCTGCGCGATTGCGACAGCGGCGACGTATGGTCGACGACGTATCATCCGACCCTGACCGCGTGCGAAGGCATGGAAGCCGTGTTCACCGATTCGCGCGTCGAGTTCCGGCGCCGCCGCGGCGGGCTCGATACGCACACGGAAATCGTCGTCTCGCCGGAAGACGACATCGAGCTGCGGCGCACCCGCCTCACCAACCGATCGCGCGATCCACGCACGGTCGAGATCACCAGCTATGCGGAAGTGGTGTTGGCTGCGGCTGAAAGCGACGAGGCGCACCCGGCCTTCAGCAACCTGTTCGTGCAGACCGAGTTCGTGCCGACGCGCGACGCGATCCTCTGCACACGCAGGCCGCGCTCGACCGCCGACGCCCAGCCGTGGATGATGCACCTGCTCGCGGTGCACGACGTCCAGAGCGAGGCGATCTCGCACGAAACCGACCGCATGCGGTTCATCGGCCGCGGCCGCTCGACGTTCGCCCCGCGCGCGCTGAAGGATCCCGGCGAGCTCTCCAACACCACCGGTTCGGTGCTCGACCCGGTGGTCGCGGTGCGCCACCGATTCCGGATCGAACCCGACCAAACCGTGTGCATCGACCTCGTCATGGGCGCCGCCGACACTCGCGATGGCTGCCTCGCCCTCGCCGACAAGTATCACGATCGCCACCTCGCCGACCGCGTCATCGACCTGGCGTGGACCCACAGCCGCGTCGTCCTCGGCCAGATCAACGTCAGCAACACCGATGCACAGACCTATGCGCGGCTCGCCGAATGCATCGTGCACGTGGATCCCGCCCGCCGCGCGCCGGCGGACATCATCGCCAGCAACCGGCGAGGCCAGTCGGGCCTTTGGGCGCACGCGATCTCGGGTGACGTGCCGATCGTGCTGCTCTCGATCGCCGATGCCAAGCACATCGACATCGTGCGCCAGCTCGTGCATGCACACGCGTATTGCCGCCTGAAGGGGCTCGCCTTCGACCTCGTGATATGGAACATCGAGGCCAGCAGCTATCGCCAGACCCTGCACGACGAGATCCACGGCGTGATCGCCGGCAGTCCGGAGGTGCACCAGCTGGAGCAACGCGGCGGGATCTTCGTGCGCGCGCTGGAGCAGGTCAACCACGAGGACCGCGTGCTGATGCAGTCGGTCGCGCGCGTGGCCCTGCGGGCCGACGCGGGCTCGCTGATCGAGCAGCTTCGCGCACGCGCGGTGATCGAAAGCGCGCCACGCCACCTGCCCGTGCGCGCCCACGTGCCCGGGCCGGTGCAGAACATCGCATTGCCGCAGCGCATGCTCGTGAACGGCATCGGTGGATTCTCGCGCGATGCGCGCGAGTACGTGGTGGCGACCGATGCGGCGCAACGGACGCCCGCGCCGTGGATCAACGTCATCGCGAACCCGCACTTCGGTTGCCTGGTGTCGGAATCGGGGTCCGGCTACACCTGGTTCCAGAATGCCCACGAGTACCGGCTCACACCGTGGAGCGACGACCCGGTCAGCGACCCGAACACCGAGGCGTTCTATATCCGCGACGAGGACAGCGGGCACTACTGGTCGCCTACGCCACTGCCGGCGCCCGGCGCGGCGCGCTACCTCGCGCGGCACGGCTTCGGCTACAGCGTGTTCGAAACGATCGAAGACGGGATCGCCAGCGAGCTGCGCATCCACGTCGATCCGGATGCGCCGGTCAAGTTCTTCAGCCTGCGGCTGCGCAACGATTCCGGCCGGCCGCGCCGCCTGTCGGCCACCGGCTATGTCGAGTGGGTGCTCGGCGACCGCGCGAGCCGCACGGCGATGCATGTCGTCACCGAAATCGATCCGAGTGGCGCGATGCTCGCGCGCAATGCGTACAACGCGGAGTTCGCGGACGTCGTGGCGTTCTTCGACGTGGATGACGCGCAGCGAACCCTGGCCGGCGACCGCAGCGAGTTCATCGGCCGGAACGGCAGCCTGCGCTCGCCCGCCGCGATGGATCGCGCGTCGCTGAGCGGGCGGGTCGGAGCGGGCTTCGATCCTTGCGGGGCGATCCAGGTGCCGTTCGAGCTCGCGCACGGCGAGTCGCGCAGCCTGCTGTTCCGCCTGGGTGCCGGCGCGGATCGTGACGACGCCGCATCGCTCGTGCGCCGCTTTCGCCGCTCGGGTTCGGCGCGCGCCGCGTTCGAAGCCAGCACGGCGCGCTGGAACGGGTTGCTCGGCGCGGTGGTCGTCGAAACGCCCGATCATGCGCTCAACGCGCTCGCGAACGGCTGGCTCCTGTACCAGGTGGTGTCCTGCCGGTTGTGGGGGCGCAGCGGCTTCTACCAGTCCGGCGGCGCGTTCGGCTTCCGCGACCAGTTGCAGGACACGCTTGCGCTCGTGCACGCCGCGCCTGCGCTGCTGCGCGACCAACTGATGCTTTGCGCCTCGCGCCAGTTCCGCGAGGGCGACGTGCAGCACTGGTGGCATCCGCCCGGCGGACGCGGCGTGCGAACCCGCTGCTCGGACGACTACCTGTGGCTGCCGCACGCCACTTGCCGTTACCTGCAGGCAACCGGCGACTGGAGCGTGCTCGACGAGCGCGCATCGTACCTCGACGGCCGTGCGCTCAACGACGGCGAGGACGCCTACTACGATCTGCCGATGCAGTCGCGCGAGGACGCCGACCTGTACGGCCATTGCGTGCGCGCGATCGAGCACGGATTGCGATTCGGCGCGCATGGCCTGCCACTGATCGGCGACGGCGACTGGAACGACGGCATGAATCGCGTCGGCGGCGACGGACGCGGCGAGAGCGTCTGGCTGGGGTTCTTCCTGCACGACGTGCTCGTGCGCTTCGCCGAGGTCGCCTCGCGGCGCGACGACGGCGCCTTCGCCGCGCGTTGCGCGCGAGAAGCCGAACGCCTGCGGATCGCGCTGCATGATCACGGCTGGGACGGCGAATGGTACAGGCGTGCGTACTTCGACGACGGCACGCCGCTCGGCGCCGCGGCCGCGCGCGAGTGCAGGATCGACTCGATCGCGCAGAGCTGGGCGGTCCTGTCCGGCGCCGGTGATCGCGATCGCACGCGCCGTGCGCTGGATGCGCTCGACCGCCACCTGGTGAGGCCGGAAGCGAACCTGATCGCGCTGCTGGCACCGCCGTTCGACCATCCGGAGCGGGACCCCGGTTACATCCGCGGTTACGTGCCCGGCGTGCGCGAGAACGGCGGCCAGTACACGCACGCGGCCGTCTGGGCCGCGATGGCATTCGCGCAAGCCGGACGCAGCGAACGCGCGTGGGCGCTGTTCGAGATGATCAACCCGGTGCGCCACGGCGACACGGCGGCGGCGATCGCCACCTACCGCGTCGAGCCCTATGTGATGGCCGCCGACGTGCTGGCGGTCGCGCCGCACGTCGGTCGTGGCGGCTGGACCTGGTACACGGGTGCGGCCGCATGGATGTACCGGCTGGTGATCGAATCCCTGCTCGGCATCCGCCGCGAAGGCACGCAGTTGCGGCTGGCGCCGTCGATGCCCGCAGCGTGGCCATCGTTCGCCGCGCGCTACCGATTCGGCTCGAGTACCTACGAGATCGCGGTGCGGCGCGGCCCCGGCGCGCAGGTATTCCTCGACGGCCTGCCGCAGCCGGACGACCGCATCGCGCTGGTCGACGACGGCGGCACGCATCGGGTGGATGTGGTGCTGGCTCCGGCACCGGTCGACTGACCCCTTCGCAAAGCGCCATGCGACGGCCGCAGTTGTCGCGCCGTTCGTTCGTGCGCGCCCCGGGCTTCGTGCATCTGTCCCATGAAGGAGCGCGAACCGTGTCCCGTCCCCCTGCCCTGCGGCTGGCCTGCCTGCTCGCCATCGCCATCGCCGTCACCACCGGTCCCGCGGTGGCGGCGACCTGTACCTGGAACGCCCCGACCGGCGCCTGGAGTGCGATCTCCAACTGGAGCGGCTGCGCCGACGCGCCCGGGCCCTCGACGCGCACGCCGGGCCTCGCGGACGTCGCGCTGATCACGAGCGGCGCTGCCAGCTTCGACGTCGACGCAACGGTGGCGGAACTCGAGATCGGCAGCGGCGCGTCGCTGACCCTGGTCGGTGGCGGCGTGCGCACGCTCACGGTCGCAACAGCCTTGCGCCTCGCCGGCGGCACCTTGTCCACCACCGGCAACTCATCCTATCCGTTCCTGCGAGTGATCCTCGACGCGGGCGGCCTCGGCGAGGTCCTTGCGACCAGCACGCTTTCCAACACGGTCGAGTTCGAGAATCGCGGCGACCTGCAGCTGTCCTCGAATTCCGGCACGGCCCTGAACATCCGCGATCTCAGCCGGCTCATCAACACGGACGGCTCGAGCCTCGCGATCGGCGGCGGCGATGCACGCGTGCATCTCGACGGCCCGGTCCCGCTCAGCGTGCATGCGGGAGCGATCCTGCACACGAGCGGCGATGTCTACATCGGCAAGAGCATCGTGGCGCCGGGTGCGCCGCGCGTCGAGAGCGCCGGGATCATCGACCACGTCGGCCCTGGCACCCTGACCCTCGGCGGCCTCGCGAGCGGTGGCGGCAATGCGGCCACGCTGCAGGTCGAAGGCATCCTGTCGATCAATGCCGGCACGCTCGCCTGCGACCAGGCCGCCGACACCTGTCGCATGCAGAGCGGCAGCAGCGGACTCGAATCCTTGCACGTCCAACTCGCGAACGGCGTTCTGGACTTCGGCGCGCCTTCCGCGAACGGCCTCAGCATCAACGAAGGTGGCCAACTTTCCGGCACCGGGGTGATCAACGGCAGCGTGAACCTGCGCGGCCGGCTCGTGCCGGGCGCCGATGCCGGTCCGGCCCATGGAACGATCGCGATAGGCGGCGACCTGCTCGTGAACACATCCGGTCGCGTCGAGATCGACCTCGGTGGCGGCACGCCAGGCACCCACGACCAGGTCGACGTCGGCGGCGCACTCGGCGTCGGCGGCACCGGCGCCGTCGACGGCAGGGGCACGCTGCAGCTGCGATTCGCCGGGTTCCAGCCCGCGTTCGGCGTCCCCATCACGATCGCCTCGTACGGCAGCGCGCCGGCCCAAAGCGCCTGGTATCGCATCCACGACAACAGTCCGCTGCACTTCGCGGCACGCTTCGATGCGGGCGCATTGCAGGTCTTTTCGGCGCCGCTGCTCACGCTCGACGAAGTCGCCGTGACCGAAGGCAACAGCGGCACCAGCACCGCGGCGCTGACGCTGCGCCTGTCGCAGCCGTTCGCGCAAGCCGTGAGCGGCGAGCTGCGCATCCATGACGGCACGGCTTCGAGCGGGCCGCCGCCGTCCGGCGACTTCCTGTTTCCCGACGGCCTCCCGTTCGAGTTCCCACCGGGCACGACCGAACTGCAGAAATCGATCGTCGTGCACGGCGACACGATGGTCGAAGGCGACGAAGCGTTCAGTGCGGAAATCACGCGCAACACGCTCGCGAACGCGGCGCTCGCGAACGACGTGCCTGGCAGCCCGCGCGCGCACGCGACGATCCTGACCGACGACCTGCCGCCCGACACGCGGTTCGTGCTCGCGGGCAAGGACATTTCCGGCAACCAGGTGCGCCGATACACGAGCACGGGCACGTTCATCGATGCGTGGGGACCGAACATCGGGAACTTCCAGAACTACGTGACGACCGGCATGTGCTTCTCACCCGATGGCAACATCCTCGCGACGCGATTCGGCTATTCGGACATGACGTACTACAGTGCGGGCGGCGCGATCCTCGACGATGCGTTCGCGCGCCCTCCCGGATCCGGATCGTACAACCTGCCCGAATCCTGCGTGTTCGACCGCAGCGGCAACGTCTATGTCGGCCAGGCCGGCGCGTCGAGCTCGGACGACGAGGCGGTCGCGGTCATGAAGTTCGACCGCCACGGCAACGCGCTGGACCGCTACGCGGTGCCGACCGGCCCGCGCGGAACCGACTGGATCGAACTCGCGGGTGACCAGTGCACGCTGTACTACACGTCGGAAGACACGAGCGTGCGCCGATACAACCTCTGCACGCGCACGCCGCTGCCGGATTTCGCGATCGACCTCACGCCGCCGTACTGTTATGCCCTGCGCCTGCGCCCGAACGGCGAGCTCATGGTCGCATGCCAGGACGCGGTGCACCGGCTCAGCCCGCAGGGGTTGAACATGCAGACCTACACGCGCCAGGACATCGGTGAACTCGACGCGGGGGGTCTGTTCGCGCTGAACCTCGACCCCGACGGAACTTCGTTCTGGACTGCGGGCGTGCACAGCGGGTATGTCTACCGCGTCGATATCGAGAGCGGCAGCGTGCTCGCGAACTTCAGCACGGGGACAGGCGGCGTCTCGGGACTGGCCGTGTACGACGAACTCGGTGACGGACGCATCTTCGCCGATGGCTTCGATCCGGACTCGGCGCCGGAACCGGTGGTCGCGACCGGCCCGAGCAGCCACCTGTTCAAGGAACACTCGCGCTGCGAACGACAGTTCGCGCCGCGCAAGGCGACGATGCCGCACTACGTCCCGCACGACATCGCGTTGATCGTCATGCTCGCGACCGACTGCGAGGGTTGAGCTCGATCGCGGGCGGCGCAAGCCGCGATGGCGTGCACTCCGGACGGGCAAGGGCTTCGCACCTGCGGCGCACGTGCATCGCGGCGGGAAGCCCGCCCGATCCCGTCAATCCTGCGCAAGATCCCCGCCGCTGGCGCCGGCACCGGCGAGCAGGTCGGGAGGCAGCTGCTTGCGCACCGGCGCGCCCATTTCGGCGAGGCTTTGCACCTGCAGCAGCACGCTGCCCTTGCCGCCCTCGGTCAGCCGGCGCAGCGCACTGGCCTGCGCGCGCTGCGCCTTGTCGAGTTGGCCACCGATCGCGACGAGTTCGTCCACGAGCGATGCGAAGTTGTCGTGCAGCTGGGCCGCGCGACGCGCGATCTCCATCGCATTGAC
>DAIOWG010000015.1:0-15249 GCA_036758645.1 Dokdonella sp.
GAATGCTGGCCTGTCACGCCGGAGGTCGCGGGTTCGAGTCCCGTCCGCTCCGCCATACACCCGCCGGTTCAGAGACCTCGTCTCTGAACCGGCTTTTTTATGCGCCACATGCGGCGATGTCCGCGATCGCGATCGGACTTCTTGCTTCCGCGCGGCATGTCTCCGGAATCGCTCGTTGTCTCTTCCGCCTGGACGTTGCTTCCGGTTCCCGTTCCGCCCCGCCGCATCGCCGACCGGCTTGGAAACCTCGCACACGACCATGCCCGCGGACGGGCAAATGCGCTTCGCTAGGGCGCGATGCGCGTCGACCTCCGTTCATGGCGAGGCAGCAGTGTCGAAACCAGCGCAGCGGCTGCGACCATCGCTGCCGAAATCGCCAGGCAAGCCGGCAGGCCTGATACCTGGAACACCCATCCCGACAACACGGTGCCGATGAGCCGTCCGAGCGCGTTGGCCATGTAGTAGAAGCCGACGTCGAGGGAGACCCCGTCTTCCGTCGCGTAACTCACGATCAAATAGCTGTGCAACGAGGAATTGATCGCGAACAGCACGCCGAAGACGCTCAGACCCGCGACCAACACCATCGATGCGGACTGGCCGTGCAACAGCAGGAGTGCCATCGCGAGAGGCACGAAGGCGAGCCCGACCGCCCAGCCGAAGGCCGCGCGACCGTCCGGTACGTTCCCGCTGCGCTTGCCCGTCAAATACGGCGCCATTGCCTGGACAGCGCCATACCCGATCACCCACAGCGCGAGAAAGCCGCCGACTTCCCAGAACTCCCAGCCCAGCGCCGTGGCCAGGAACACGGGCAATGCGACCACGAACCATACGTCGCGGGCGCCGAACAGGAACAGGCGGGCCGCCGACAGCACGTTGACTGCCCGGCTCTTGGAAAGGATGTCGCGAAACTTCGGTTTCGCCTTGGCTCGTCCGAGATCGCGTTCGAGCAGCATCAGGCTCAGCAGCCACACCACCAGCAGTACACCGGCCATGATCGCCACCGCGGCCGCGAACCCCACCGTGCCGAGGAGTGCGCCGCCAACGAAGAACCCGATACCCTTGAGCGCATTCTTCGACCCGGTCAGCGCCGCGACCCAGCGGAACAGCCTGCCTTGCTGGTCACCGGGTACGAGCAGCTTGATGCTGCTCTTGGCGCTCATCTTGTTGAGATCCTTGGCGATCCCGGACAGGGCTTGCGCGGCCATCACCCAGGGCACGGTCAGCCAGACCGCCGGTACGAGAAGCATCGACAAGGCAACGATCTGGGTCGCCAATCCGATGTTCATCGTCAGGTTGAGCCCCAGGCGCGCGCCGAGCCAACCGCCGACGAGGTTGGTGACGACCCCGAAGACCTCGTAGAACAGGAACAGCAGCGCGACCTGCAGCGGGCTGTAGCCGAGCTGGTGGAAATGCAGCACCACCAGCATGCGCAAGGCGCCGTCGGTGAGCGTGAAGGCCCAGTAGTTCCCGGTGATCAGCAGGTACTGGCGGATGTCCGGTGACAGGCGCGCGAGCATCGGGCTCATCCGCTCGTGCGGCCGACCAGCTGCACGAGTTCGGCCACGCGGTTCACGTAGCCCCACTCGTTGTCGTACCAGGCGTAGACCTTCACCTGCGTGCCGTTGATCACCATCGTGGAGAGCGCGTCGACGATGCTCGAACGCGGATCGGTCTGGAAGTCCATCGACACCAGCGGTCGGGTTTCGTAGCCAAGAATCCCGTTCAGTTCTCCCTCGGCCGCCGTCCGCAGCAAGTCGTTGACTTCCTCGACGGTGGTCGGACGCTCGACCTCGAACACGCAGTCGGTCAGCGAAGCATTGGTCAGCGGAACGCGCACGGCGTGGCCGTTCAGGCGGCCCTTCAGTTCGGGAAAGATCTCGCCGATCGCCGTGGCGGATCCCGTCGATGTGGGGATCAGGCTGCTGCCGCAGGAACGGGCGCGTCGCAGGTCCTTGTGCGGGGCGTCGATGATGACCTGGGTGTTGGTCAGGCTGTGGATCGTGGTCAAGCTGCCGTGGCGGATCCCGATCTGCTCGTGGATGACCTTCACCACCGGCGCGAAGCAGTTGGTCGTGCAGGACGCCGCCGAAACGATCCGGTGGGTTGCAGGATCGAACCGACCGTGGTTGACACCCATGACGATGTCGAGCGCCCCTGCGGACTTGACCGGCGCCGTCACGACTACGCGCCGCACGCCCTGGTCGAGATAAGGTTGGAGGACATCGGGCTTGCGAAATTTCCCGGACGCCTCGATCACGACATCGCAGCCGGACCAGTCGCTCGCGCCGAGATCCTTGTTGCGGCTGACGGGAATCCGCTTGCCATCGATCACGATGGCTTCGCCATCATGGGTGGCTTCGCGGTGCCAGCGGCCATGCACCGAATCGAAGTTCAGCAGGTGCGCCAGGGTGGCGGCGTCGCCGGCGGGGTCGTTGATCTGGACGAAAGCCAGATCCGGATTGCCCCAGGCACATCGCAGCGTCAATCGCCCCATGCGGCCGAAGCCATTGATACCCACGCGTATCGTCATCGTCTGGTTTCCTTCTCGCTTGCTCGAATGAAGGCTTGGGTGCTTCTTCTAACGCGATGGCTGCGTGGCGACGTCGCCCTGATCCAGGCGCGTCCGCTTCGCCGGACGCTCGAGGCTCGGCAACGAGAGCAGCAAGGGATGCGAGGGCCCATCCGGTGCGAAAGCGAGAGGGGATTGTGCGCCGTCGACCGCCGAACTCATGCCTTGGCCGCTTTCCGTCTCGCCGGGGCCGCCGAAGCGCTGCGTGTGGGCACGCACGGCACGGTACGGTTGCCGCCACAGCAATTTCGGGTCAGGAATTCGATCAAGCCGTTCATCGCGTCGAAGTCGGCCCGGTAGCAGATGTAGCGGCTGCGGGATTCCCCCCGGATCAAACCTGCGGCGCTGAGCTCCTTGAGATGGAACGAGAGCGTCGCACCGGGCAGCGACAGGGTCTGGGCGATTTCACCGGCCATCCGCCCTTCGGATCCTGCCTCGACCAGCAGGCGGAAGATCGACAGGCGCGTGGCGTGGCCCAAGGCCGCGAGTGCGGGGGTTGCGTCTTGTATTTCCATAGATCTAGAATAATGGATCACTTGAAGCATAGCAATCAGACATGACCGTTGGGTTGCAGCACGCCGTTCCCGGAGCCTTCGATGCTCCCGACCTGGCCAGGCTCGGCCTGTCGGGCGCGCGCGACGCCGGCATCGAACTCGCGGTCATCGATGACCTCGACCACCCGACTTCGCGCAGGCACTCGATCGAACTCAGTGGCGGCGCCGGATCGACCGAGCGCGGAGCCATTCGTCAGAACGGGCCGCCCTGTCTCGAGCGCGGACTGGACGATCCGGCGCTCAGCGAAGCGGCGCTGCGCGATGCGAGGCAGGCCAAGCCCTTCCTGGTCATCGGACCGGTGGCGCAGACGTCCAGGGAACTGCTGCCGCCAATGAAGCGACCGTGCGTCAAGGACGATGGAGAAGCAGTCATCGACGAAGCCTGCCGCAGGCTCGTCGATCCCGTTGCCATGACAGGTTCTCGACGGCTCGCATGATCGCCCCCTCGGACCTGAACTCATCCGGATCACTCGCGGCGCTGCTCGCGTCCGTCGCCAGCGAGCGACTCAATGCCGAATGCTTCTGCACCGGATTGGATGCCGAGGCCCTTCGGCAGTCCCTCGCTTCCGCGGCGGGCCCGCCTACGCTCTCTGCCTTGCTTGAAGAGCGCTGCCCGTACGTCTTCGCCTCGCGACCGGTGTTCGTGTCCGCGCGGCAGAACGCGAAGATGTCCGCGCTCGTCGAAGCGATCGAGTCCGTGCTGGCGCTGCCTGCCTACCGGGAACAAGCGCTGGCGCGCGCCCCCTCGATCGCCCGCCACGTGCCTGGCGCGCGCGGCGTGTTCCTCGGCTACGACTTCCATGCCACCAGCACGGGCATGGGCCTCATCGAAATCAACACGAACGCCGGTGGCGCCATGCTCAATGCGCTGCTCGCCCGTGCACAGCGAGGGTGCTGTCCTCCGATCCAGGACTTGCTGCCGCCCGCCGCCACGGCCGACGCGTTCGAGGCGCGCATCGTGGACATGTTCCGGAACGAATGGACGCTCAGCCGGCGAACGCGATCACTGCGCAGCATCGCCATCGTGGACGAGCGACCCGAAGCGCAGTACCTCTACCCGGAGTTCCTGCTGTTCAAGCGGTTGTTCGAGGCGAACGGTTGGGTGACGGTCATTGCCGATCCAGGGGAGCTGAAGCTTCGCGACGGCGTGCTGTACTGCGGCGCGCAAGCGATCGATCTGGTTTACAACCGGTTGACCGACTTCTATTTCGAAGCGGAGGCCAGCGCGACCCTGCGCGAAGCCTATCTGCATGGAGCCGCCGTGGTAACGCCTCATCCGCAAGCCCACGCGCTGTACGCCGACAAGCGCAATCTCGCGCTGCTGTCCGACCCCACGCAGCTGCAGCGCCTGGGCGTGCCCGCCGCGACTCGAGCGACGCTGCTGGAAGGCGTTCCGCGCACCGAGATCGTCGAACCCTGCAACGCCGAACGCCTGTGGGCGGCGCGCAAGCAGCTGTTCTTCAAACCGTTCGGCGGTTTCGGCAGTCGGGCGGCGTACCGCGGTGACAAGGTCACGCAACGCGTATGGCAGGAGATCATCGCCGGCGGCCATGTTGCGCAGGCACTGGTCATGCCGGGCCAGCGCACGATGTCGGGCGACGAGCCAGCGCAGGTGCTCAAGTTCGACCTGCGCCACTATGTGTACGAAGGCAAGGTGCAATGGACAGCGGCCCGGCTCTATCAAGGACAAACGACCAACTTTCGCACGCCGGGGGGTGGCTTCGCGCCCGTGTACGAGGCGCCCGACGCCTGCCTGGACGCGGATGGGCGGCTGGCGCCGCAGTGCTGGAACGCCGCGGGCCGCGCATGCCAGTCATGAGTTCGACCTGCCCGGCTTCGCCGGAGCAGGCCAGCCGTCTTTCCCGCCCGAGTGCGCCCAAGCTGCGCTGAATGCCGACCCAGCTCGCGCGACGGCGTTAAGACCCGCGACACCTCCCGTTCGGTCAAATGGGCGCGCACGCCTGCTGCGTGCGTCGGAGGACTGCATGGATCCATCGGCCACATCGACTACCGAATCCATGCAGGCCGAAGGATCGGACGCTGCACGCGGCTTGCGCATCCTGCGCATGCTCGTACGCCATTGGCGCGCGGGCATCTTCGATGCGACGGCGGCGGCGCCGCTGGAGGTCGATGCTGCCGAAGCGTTCGTCCGCGATCTCGAGGCGCTCGGGCCCGCGTTCGTCAAGGTCGGGCAGATGCTGTCGACGCGCGCGGACCTCGTGCATCCCGACGCGCTGGTTGCGCTCGAACGCATGCAGGACGCGGTGGCGCCTTCGCCGTGGCACGTGATGCAGCGCGAGATCGAACGCGGGCTCGGGGCGCCGACCGCGACCCTGTTCGCGCGCATCGAGCGCGAGCCGATCGGCAGCGCCTCGCTCGCACAGGTGTATCGCGCGGCACTGGCCGACGGTCGCGAGGTTGCGGTCAAGGTGCAACGTCCCGACGTGGAAGCCACGATCACGCGGGATCTCGACCTCCTGCTGCGCATCGCGCGCGGGCTTGACCGCTACACGCGCATCGGCCGGCGCCTCAAGCTGCAGGACTGGATTGCCGAGTTCCGCGAGAGCCTGCTGCGGGAACTCGACTACAACGCCGAGGCCGACAACCTCGAGCGCTTCGCCGAGCACTTGCGCCCGTACGAGTCGTTGCTGGTGCCGCTTCCTGTTCGTAGCCATCTCGCGCGCAGCGTCCTGACGATGCAACTCGTCCGCGGCCGTCGCATCGACAGCGCGCCCCGCCCTGTTCCCGACGACCGCGCGGATGCGCTGGCGTCCGAACTCGTGCGCGCCTACCTCGACCAGGCGCTGCTGCATGGCGAGATCCACGCCGACCCGCACCCGGGCAACCTGCTCGTCACCGACGACGGACGGCTCGCATTGCTCGACCTCGGCATGGTCGCGAACGTGTCGCCGCAGCGACGCGACCAGTTGATGCGGATGATGCTCGGGGTCGCCGACGGGCGCGGCGAGGACGTCGCGGACGAACTCGCGACGATCGGCGAACCGCTCGAGGCGTTCGATCGCCCGGGCCTGCAGCGGGACGTCGCACGCCTCGTCGCGCGCTACGCGACCGGCGAGCAGCCCGCGCCGACTGAAGGCCGGCTGCTGCTGGAACTGGTGCGCCTGTCGACCCTGCACGGCTTGCGCCCGGCGGCCGAACTCAGCCTGCTCGGCAAGGCACTGCTGAACCTCGACGCGAGTCGCGCGCTGCTCGCACCCGACCTCGCCGTGCGCGATCTGATCGCCGCGCACCTGTCGCGCATCGCCGCGGACCGCCTGCGCGAGGGACTCAACAGCGCGCGCTTCGTCGACAGCCTGCACCAGGTGCAGGCGCTCGTCGCGGGTGCGCCGAAGCGACTCGACAGCCTGCTCGCGATCCTCGCCGAGAACCGACTGCAGGTTCGCATCACGGGGCTTGAGGAAGCCCGGCTGGTCGAGAACCTGCAGAAGATCGCGAATCGCATCGCGGCGGGCGTGATCGTCGCCGCGCTGATTCTCGCCTCGGCGCTGGTGGTGCGCGCGGGTCCCGCCACGGGCGTGCCGGGCTACTCGGCGATCGCGATCGGCTTGTTCCTGCTTGCGACCGCCCTGGGTCTCACGATGGTGGTGCAGGCGCTGCGCACCGACCGCGCCGCGCCCCCACGCAAGCATCCCTGATCACGATCGGCGGGCGAATGGCCGCGCCCGGGTCCCGATCCGCTGGCGGGCTCGCATCGCAGCGACGTTGAGCACCGCGAATGCATCGTGCCTCGGCCTGCTTCCCCGTTTCGATCCGGGACCCGCCAGGCTTGACCGCAATGTGCTTCGCGCGAGGCGATCCGCCCTCGCGCGAAGCATTCATGCGATCGATGTGGCTTCAGTCGCGATCGCGCCCGCGATCGTCGTCGTCGCCGCCGTGGCCGCCATCGTCGTCGTCGCCCCCATGGCCGCCATGGTGATCATCGTCATCGTCATCGTCATCGTCGCCGCCGTGCCCTCCGTTGTCGTCACCGGGAGGATCGTCGTTGCCACCGCCATTGTCGTCACCGGGAGGATCGTCGTTGCCGCCGCCGTTGTCGTCTCCCGGCGGGTCGTCATGGCCATTGCCGTCGTCACCCTGGCTCGGCTGGGTCGGAAACATGCCCGACAGCACCACCGCGCTGCCGCGACGCACCTGCACGATCTGCCCGCGCGGATCGAAATCGAGCAGGAAGTGGCCCGCTTCGGGCGGATCACGGAATTCGATCTCGCCCTCGGTGCCGCGTGCGACTGCGGCCACTTCGATCGTGCCGCGTTCGATGCCGCCGACGTCGAGCGCGTAGCTGCCCGCGGCGACGTCCTCGAGTTCCACCGAGAAATCGGCCCGACCAGGGCGCTCCTCGAGCTTGGCCTGAATTTCGGGGCCGTCGTTCGCGCTCTCGACATGCATCTCGTAATACGCGTACGAGCCGTCCGGAACGCCTCCGTCGTCGTCGCCTGCGCCGCCCTCACCCGAGCCGAACTTGGTGCGGAGGAAGACCGTGCTGCCCTGCACGATCTCGACGTTCGCGCCGCGTGGATCGAAATCGAGCAGGATCTTGCCGGGTTCGACCGGGCTGCGGAACTCGACTTCGCCTTCGCTGCCCGTCGCCGCGGTGCGAACTTCGAGCGTCGCACGCTCCACTCCGCCCACGCGCAGCGAATAATCGCCGAGCGGCAGGTCTTCGGCCTCGACCTTGAAATCGGTGCGGCCGCTGCGCTCCTCGAAGCGCGCCTTGCCGCTCGCAACCTGCACGACGCCGGTGTTCTCGAAGTATTCGACGATGCGGTCGCGGTCGGTGACGATGCGGTCGTCGGAGATGCCGCCCGTGCACGCGCCGCTCGCGTCGGCCGCCGCGCGCACGATCGCGACCTGGCCCGATGGAACGCGACGGTCGATCGGCGCGAGCGCCACGCTGCCCTTCGAGCAGTCGTCGAAAGTAACGGTGAGTTTGCCCCACGGTACCGACGAACCGGCCGCGACCGCATCGAGGTCCGCGCGATTGCCGCGGATCGCGCCTTTCGCGCGGACCCACTGCGGCCGGCCGCCCGCATCGGTGCCGATCCAGAACGCGTGCAGTTCCCTGCCGGTTGCGGTCTGGACGACTTCGGCGCCGAGCGCGCGCGTGGGTGCTGCGCGGTCGATCCACAGGCCGGAAAAGCCCCGCGTTATCGTGAGGGCCTGCGCCGAGGGTGCGAGCGCCGCGCTTGCGAGCACGAGCGTCGCGGCGGCCAGCAGGGTAGGACGAATCGACATGATGAATTCCCGGAAGAAGTGCCGCCGATCGCAGCGTGGCCATGCTGGCGTTCGCGGGCGTGTCGCTCCATCCGCAATTCCACCCAGATCAAACCGGGTGCTGCACCCATCGACGCGCCTTCAGGAACGAGTGCCTCGCGCGTTCGGAAGCTCGCGCCTCGCGCATCAGGACCGCGTGCTGGGTGGTTCCACCCAGCCCGCTGCAGGCACTCCGCCCACGCGACGCCTGGTCTATCGACTCGCGCCCCACACTGCATTACTGTCTTCGCAGGTATCCATCGACGCGAATGCGCGCCGACGCGAGGGGGCGATGCAGCCATTCATGTTCCGTACCCCGTGCCTGGTGCTCGCGGCCGCGGCCACGCTCCTGCTGGGTGCGGCGACGGTCAATGCAGGCAGCGTCGTCGTCGAAATCGTCGATGGTCGCAAGGCCAAGGCCGAGATCACGCTCGTCGACGGCGCGAACACCTACACCGCCGATTTCGAGCTCGAGTTCCACAACCCGCAGAACCTCACGGTCGCCTGCGTCGGGATCGATGCCGACGTGCTCGATGCGATCGAGATCGCCGACATCGAAAGCCGACTGCCGGATCCGGCCAACCAGTCGATCGATCCCGCGTTCCCCGTTCGCGTGACGGTGGAACCGCCGATCGCATGCGGCCTGCGCTTCGAGGACGAAGTGCACGTGGAGTTCGACACGCCCGACCTCGTGTACGCGCCGTTCTCCCCGTATCGCCTGATGAAGGCGCCGCTCGGCGGCGACTTCCACGACATCACCGCCTCGGTGATCGCCGGCAGCGTGCGCTCGCGTGGCAGCGGCGGCAGCTTTTCGGAGTTCGTGATGGTGGCCGATTCGCTCCAGGATCACGCGGCCGATGCGGATGCGGCCTACGACGCGATCGAAGCGCGCATCGACGACCCCGCGATCGCGCTGACCGCGCAGTTGACGTTGCAGACCGACGTCGCCTTGAGCCGCGCTGCGTACGATGCCGACAACCATGCACAGGCGATCGCGCTGCTCGACGACCTCGACCTGCACTGCGCGACGCTCGGCGGCCCGGCGCTGCCGAACGTCTGGCGCTCGGCGCGCGACCTCGTCAATGCCGAGGGCGAGATCGTCACCCTCGGCCGCAACATCAAGTTCGCGCTCGGCCGGCTCGCCGGTTCGCCCTGACGGGAGCGTCGATGCCGGCACGCCTCAGCATCCATGTCCCGGGCGAGCCGACCCTGCTGCGCATCCTCGAGGATGGCGCCTCGCTCGAGCTCGGCCGCGATCCCGCGGGCGAGCTCGTGATCGAACACGATTCGGTCTCGCGTCGGCACGCGCGCATCGCACATGACGCGGGCGGCTGGCACCTGTCCGACCTCGGATCGAAGAACGGCATCCGCGTCGACGGGGCGCGCATCGCCGACAAGCGCCTCGAGCGCGCGTGCTGGTTCGCGCTCGGCGACGTGTTCTGCGAGTTCGAGCCGATCGATGCACGCGCGCGCGCGAACCTCGCCGCGCGCGACGCCGAGCGCCGCAGCACCTCGCACGCCTGGACCGAGCGCATCGCGCGCAACCGGCGCACCGACGACCTCGTGGCAGACCTGCTGCGCGGCATCGTCGAGATTGCCGAATGCGAGCGCGGCTTCCTGCTCGTGTTCGATGCGGATGAACGCCTCGTCATGCGTGCCTGCCATTCACTGACGCCGGACGAGGTCGCGGACCGCACGTTCACGGGCAGCCGCAGTGCGGTCGAACGCGCGTTGCTGCACCGTCGCCCGGTGTTCTCGTCCGACCAGCGTGATCGCGCCTGGCTCGGCGACCAGGCGAGCGTGATCGCGCGCGGCCTGCGCGCGATCGCGTGCCTGCCGCTGCAGCACGGCGGAGACCTGCTGGGCGTCGCGTATGCCGATACCGGCAACGAGGCGAAGGAGTTCACCGACCTCGATGCGGAGCTGCTCGCGGCCTTCGTCGAGCGAGCGTCGGTCGCGCTCGCGATCGCGATGCTCGACGAGCAACTCGTCGGGTTGACCTCGCTGCTCGCGGTCGGCGACGCGGGCAGTCGCGCGCTCGGCGCGGCGCCTGCGTGGCCGTTCCCGCCAGCAGCCGCCGGAGATCACGCGTGACCTCGCCTGGCCGCGGCATGCAGCCCGATGGCGCCCTCAAGGCGACCGTCACCGGCCTGCTTGCCGCGGCGGAGCTGCGCGCGGGCGAACTCGTCGCCGAGCGCTACCGGATCGTGCGCCTGCTCGGCATGGGCGGGATGGGCGTCGTCTACCAGGCGCGCGATCTCGAACTCGACATCGATGTGGCGCTCAAGCTGCTGCGCCCGGAACTCGCGAGCCGGCCCGATGCGTTCGACCGTTTCCGCCAGGAACTGCTGCTCGCGCGCCAGGTGTCGAGTCCGCACGTCGTGCGCATCCACGACCTCGTACGGCATGGACAAGTCTGGCTGATCAGCATGGACTTCGTCGCCGGACCTTCGCTGGAGCGCCTGCTCGACGGCGAAGGGGCGCTCGCGCCGGAGCGCGCCATCGGGATCGTGCGCCAGCTCGCGCTGGGCCTCTCGGCCGCCCATCATCGCGGTGTCGTGCATCGCGACCTCAAGCCCGCCAACGTGCTGATCAACGAGCACGGCGACGCCGCGATCACCGATTTCGGCGTTGCACGTTCGGCCGGCAGCACCGGCATCACCGGCAGCGGTGTGGTGATCGGCACGCCCGAATACCTGTCACCCGAACAGGCTCGCGCGGAACCGCTCGACGGCCGCAGCGACCTTTACGCGCTCGGCCTGATCCTGTTCGAGATGCTGACCGGCACCCTGCCGTTCCGCGGCGGCACGCCGGCCGAGATGCTCGCGCAGCGCATCGTGCGCGATCCGCCATCGGTCGACAGCGTGAAGCCCGGACTGCCGACGTTCGCCGTGCGCCTGTGCGCGCGCCTGCTCGAACTCAAACCCGCGCGACGCTTCCAGAGCGCCGACGATGTCGTGCGCGCGATCGACCGGCGCCGCGTGCCCGGCATCGACAACCGGCAGCGCAAGGTATTGCGGTTCTCCGCGGCGCTCGCCATCGCCGCCGCACTGCTGGTCGGTGGCGGGTACTGGAACTCGACCCGGCCGACGCCCGGATCGAGTGCGCCGACCGCAGCGGCGTCGCCACTCGACCTCGCGCCGCTTCCGTTCACCGCCTCCAGCGAAGGCGACGCCGCGCTCGCGCACGGCATCGGGCTGCGCCTTGCCGATGCACTCGCGGGCACGCCGGCCCTGCACAGTGCGGGACCGACGCGCGTCGCGCGCGCACTGACCGAGCTCGGCTTCGACGCCGCCGCCGCGCAGCGGCATCGGGCGCGCGTCGCGCAGGCGCTCGGCGCGCGCACGCTGCTGCAAGGCGAGGTGGTGCGAGACGCGACCGGCATCGAGGTGCGCGTCACGAGCTGGCCGTCCGATGGCGGTTCCGCGGCCTGGAGCGAGAGCCGGCACGCTGCGACGCCGGCCGAGCTGCCGGCACGCCTGCTCGAGCTCGAACAAGTGCTGCGCGCGCGGTTCGGCCTGCCCCCGGATGCGCGCGCCTGGCCCGGATCCGGCACGCTGGCCGCACTCGGATCGATCGGGTCTTCGGCGGCAGCGGACGCATCGCTCGACGCCGCGCTGCGCCTCGCCCCCGACGCAAACGAACCGCTGCTCTGGTGGCAGGTGCTCGAATCGCTCGATCGCACGGGCCGGCAGGCGGATGCCGCAGCTGCCGCACGCAAGGCGACCGACGCGCTCGCTGATCGCACGGATTTCGCGTCGCGCCGTGCGCTCGCAATCGCCGGCGTGCTGCTCGGCGACGATGCCGCGGCGATCACGCGCCTCACGCAGATGCACGCCGAGCTGCCGGACGATCCCGCGACGATCCTCTGGCTCGCCCGCGCGCACGCCGACACCGGCCAGTTCGACGAGGCGCAGGCCTTGCTCGTCGATCTCGTCGCGGCCGATGCACGCAACGTCGACGCCTGGTACGCGCTCGGCAAGTACGCGATCCAGGCCGGCGACGCGAAGCGCGCGGTCGACGACTACCTGGTTCGCGCGCAAGTGCTCGCGAACCGGCTCGACGAGCCGCGCATGCGCGCCGATGTCAGCAACGCGCTCGGCATCGGCTACCGGCGACTCGGCCAGCTCACGCTCGCGGCCGAGCAGTTGCAGCATGCGGCACGCCTGCGTGGAGCACTCGCCGATGCACGCGGCCAGGCCGCGAGCCTGCGCAACCTCGCGACCGTGCGCTCGATCCAGGGCGACTTCGACGCCGCGCAGGCCGCGCTCGACGAGGCGCGCCACATCATCGAGCCGCTCGGCGACAGCGCGGCGCTGGCCGACCTCGCAAACGACGCGGGCCTGCTGCAGGAAGAACGCGGTGATTACCGCAAGGCACTCGAGTCGTACCGGCACGCATTGAACCTGCGCCAGTCGCTGCATGACCCGCAACGGGTCGCCGAAAGCCTGATCAACGTCGGGTTCGCGTACTACCAGATCGGCGAGTTCGACAACGCGCAACTGTATTCGGAGCAAGCTGCGACGACTTATGCGAACGTCGACGACAAGACCGGAGGCGTGCACGCGCAGCAGAACCTCGGTCTGATCGAGGTCGCGCGCGGTGACTGGGTGCGCGCGCGCGCACTGCAGGCCGAAAGCCTGCGCACGGCCGAAGGCCTGCAGATGGCCGAGGAGGCGACGATCAGCCGCGCTGCGCTGGCCGAACTCGATCGACTCGAAGGCGCGCTCGACGCGGCGATCGCCGAAGCGAGCGCCGCATTGGCCGAGTTCGGCGGGCGAGAGGACCCGCGCGGCACCACCGAGATGAAGTTGTTGCTGTCTGCGACCTATTGCGATGCGGGAGACTGGGACGCCGCCGCCGAGGCACTCGGCGCATTGGTTCCCGCGCAAGTCGCCAACGGCGAACAGGCGAGCCTGCTCGCGTGGCGCCGCGGTGAAATCGCGCTCGGTCGCGGTGACGCGCGCGCGGCGCTCGCCGCCGCCGATGACGCGATCGAGCGCGCGCGCGTCGCACACAGCCTCGGATCCGGCTTCGGGGCGCGCCTGCTGCGCGCGCGCGCGCTGGCGGCGCTCGACCGATCCGCCGACGCGAGGCGCGAGCTTTCCGGCGTGCGCGAAGGCATCGAGCAGTATGCGAGCGTACCGTTGCGACTGCTGCTCGCCGAAACACGCCTGCGCATCGCACCCGCGGATGGCGCCGCCTGGCGCGAAGCGATGGCCTTGCTCGCACGCCTGCCTGGCTACGGACGCGCCTGGGCGATCCATGCGCTGGCCGCAACCGCCCTTCCTGCCGAGCGCGATGACGCATGGCGGCTCGCGAACGACGCGCTCGCACGCCTGCATGCGCGCACGCCGACCGCACAGCGGCCTGCGTTGACGACGCTCGTGCGCTCGCTCGGTCTCGATGCGAATGCCCTGCGATGAGTCGCGAAATGCCGATCAAACCCGTCCCTCCCGCGGCTCCGGAATCGGCGATGCGCGACCAGCTCGCCCGCCTGCGCGAACAGCAGGAACGCCTGTTCGCGCAGCTGCACGAGGGCGAACAGCATTTTCGCCAGCTCGCGCGCTCGGTCTGGCGCGTGCAGGAGGACGAGCGCCGCCGGCTCGCGCGCGAGCTGCACGACGGCATCGGGCAGCACCTGACCGCGTTGCGGCATCGACTCGACGTGCTCGCCGCCGCCGAACCGCGCTTCGGAACGGACGGCCCGCTGCGAGAGGCGCTCGCGCTATGCGAGACCGCGATCGAGGAGACGCGCGCGCTCTCGCGGTTGTTGCGGCCGCAGATCCTCGACGACCTCGGCCTCGATGCCGCGCTGCGCTGGCTCGCTCGCCAGTCCTCGGGCGGCAACGGCACGGTCGAAGTCGAAGTGGGCGTGCTGCCGGCCGATCTCGACAGCGACCTCTCGACGCTGGTGTTCCGCGTCGCGCAGGAGGCGCTGGCCAACGCCTGCAAGCATGCGCAGGCCCGCAACATCGTGCTGCGCCTCGCGAAGCGTGGCGACGAGTTGATGCTGCTCGTCGTCGACGACGGCGTCGGCTGCGACGTCGAGCAGGCGTTCGCGAAGTCCAGCCACGGCGACAGCACCGGGCTCGCGAGCATCCGCGAGCGCGTGCGCCTGTTCGGCGGCCGGCTCTCGATCGAATCGCGCCCCGGCGAGGGACTGCAACTGCGCGTGACCCTGCCGCTACCGACCGGTGCATCCGAATGAAGCCGATCCGCGTCCTCGTCGCCGACGACCACACGATCCTGCGCGAAGGCCTGGTCGCGCTGCTGCAGGCCAGCGGCGAATGCCAGGTGGTCGCGCAGGCATCCGACGGCGTCACCGCCGTCGAACTCGCCTTGAAGACGCGGCCCGACGTCGTGGTCGTGGACATCTCGATGCCCGGCCTCAACGGCATCGAAGTCGTGCGCCGCCTCACGCACGAGCTCGAGCAGACGCGCATCCTCGTGCTGACGATGCACGCCGAGGAGGAGTACGTGCTGCATGTCGTGCGCGCGGGCGCTTCCGGATTCCTGCTCAAGGACAGCGCGACCGGCGAACTGCTTGGCGCGGTGCGCGCGCTCGCGGGAGGCCGCGGCTACTTCGGTGCGCATGCATCGAAGGTGCTCGCTCAGCAGGTGCAGCGACCTGCGGGGCGCATCGAGGATCCCTACCGCGATCTCACGCCGCGCGAACGCGAGGTCTTCCACCTGATCGCCGAAGGCCTGACGACCAAGGAGATCGCGCGCAAGCTCGGGACATCGGCCAAGACCGCCGAGAACCATCGCTTCCGCGTGCTCGACAAGCTCGACGTGCGCAACACCGCGGAACTCATCCGCTATGCGGTGCGCCACGGACTGCTCGACTGACCC
>DAIOWG010000015.1:15349-19601 GCA_036758645.1 Dokdonella sp.
CCGGAGTCGAAGGGTCGGCGGGAACGACGTGCGGCATGCGCTTCGCCCAACGCAAACGGTGCTGCGATGGTTCCACGGTCCGGCCCGCTGCGCGGAAGCGAACCCTCAGGTCAGCGCCGCGGTTCACCCGCGATTGCGGAACGCTTGGTGCCCTCGCAGGCGAGGATCGCGGTATCGGGTTCGAAACCATCGCGGAAAACCGCGTCGCCGCCACCGAACAGATGCACGCCCCCGCGGTGTTCGAGCGCGCTGGCATGGCCCGGCGCCGCGACGGCGAGGCGCTGGTTCGACACGGCGACGGCCCATCCGGCCATCGTCTCGGCAAGCGGTGCATCGAGCGCCGCCCGCGAGGTCGGATGCCACCCCACACCAACGCGCGCATACAGGGTGGCGGCGCCGCATCCGTCGAGCGCATACGGCGCGCCGACGAGCACCTCGGCATCGGGCGCGAGCGCCACTGCCCAGCCGAAACGATCGCCGGGCACGCCCGCCGGCGGTGACAGCCGCGCGCGTTGCGACCAGACGCTGCCCGCCTGCATGAACACCAGCGTCGCGCCGACGCGCGCGTCGGCCATCGGCGCGCCCGCAACGATCGCTTGGCCATCGAATGCGACCGAGAAACCGAGCAGATCGCCGTCCGCCGCCGCGCTGGCGACGAACTTGGGACCCTGCGACCACTGCGACTGCAGTTGCTGGAACAGGTAGATCGCGCCGCGCGCGTAACCGCCTGCGGCATCACCCGCCTCGAACGGCGCCCCCGCGACGAACGCGTCCTCGTGCAGCGCGAGGGCCCGACCGAGTCGGTCGCCTGCCTCGGCGTCCTCGGCCACGAGTCTCGCTTCGAGGCTCCACGCCGTTCCGTTGCGCGCAAACACGTAGACCGCACCCGCATCGTCGTCGGCGCGGTCGGCGCCGACCACGAGTCGATCACCGCGGACATCGAGCGCGACACCGAAGCCGCCCGAAGACGGTCCCGCTGGCGCATCGATGCGCGCCTGCTGCACCCAGCTCCCGCCCGATCGCGCGAACACGTAAACGGCAGCCGGAATCCTGCCCGGCGCCGCGACCACCAACGTGTCTGCGTCGAGCGCGAGCGACGCACCGAAGCGGTCGCCCGACGCGCCGTCCGCGGCCGCGATCCGGAGCGGCGACGCGCACGGCACGCCGGAGCAGTCGAACAGTTCGACCGCGCCCTTCGCACCATCGCGCCCGGGGCTGCCGGCCACCACGCGGCTCACGTCGAAATCCAGCGCGAACCCGAGCTCGTCACCGATCGCGGAGCTCGGATCGGCAAGCAACTCGCTGTCGGCCGCGCGCGCGGGTCGCGCGGCCGACATGCCGACGAGGCACGCGCAGGCAAGGGCCATCGGCCACAGGCGTGCAACCGCGTTCGCCGACGAAGTCTGGCAGGTATCCATGCGCGGATTAGCCGCCCGCGAAGCGGGTGCCGTCAAGCCTGCCCTGGGTGTTTCTCCTTTCTCGCGCGCCGATATCGCTGCGAGCGCTCATCAGAAGCGGTAGCCGAGCGCGACGCCGTAGACGAGCGGATCGACTTCAACCGTGCCGACCTTCGCGCCGTTCACTTTCACCTCGGTCTCGATGTCGATCCAGCGCAGGTCCAGCGTCAACGACCAGCGGTCCTGCAGCGCGAATGCGACGCCCGCGTGCGCGGCCAGGCCCCATGAATCACCGAGCTCGAGGCGGGTACCGTCGAGCGGACCGGCCTCGTCGATCGAAAAGAAGCGCGTGTAGTTGAGGCCGAGCCCGACGAACGGATCGAGCTGGCCTTGCGGCAGGAAATGCCACTGAACGGAAACGGTCGGTGGCAGTTGCCGGATCGTCGCGGCCTTGCCACCGTCGAGCGTCACCTCGTGCTTGAACGGGAGTGCCGCGAGCACCTCGACGCCGAGATGGGGACGGACGCGGTACTCGAGCGCGAACGTCGCGCCAACCGCATCGTCGACGCCGGCCTCGAGCGTGCCGCCGGCAAGGCGCCCGTTGTCGGATGCGGGATCGACCGCGTGGACGCCGACCTTGAGTTCCCAGTCACCGGGTTCGGCCGCGTTTGCGGCGGGCAGGCCGCCGAGCAGCGCCAGCGCGAGCGGAAGGATCGCTTTCATGCATGTACCCCTGTCGTAGGACCAGGCTGCATCCTCGGCGGCGGCGCGCGGCGCTCCGTTGATCGCGATCAACTGCGGGGGGTCGTGCGACGCGTTGCCGCATCGCGACGATGGATTGCGCCGGGACGCGTCGGCGCATGCAGCCTTCCTGCCAGCACGATGCACCTGCCCGCCGGTTTCGACGCACGCCGGACGGCAGGCGGCGCGCCCGGCTCGACGCGTGCAGGGATCGATCCGGCGATGCCCGGGTTACGGTAGGCTGCACGACAATGGCGGCGGCTGCCGTCCGTGACAGGGCTCCGGCCGATGCAGGGCACCGAACATCCGATCGACATCAGCGAGTTGCGCCAGTCCTGCGCGCGCTGCGCGCTCGCGCACCTGTGCCTGGCCGCCCCGATCGATGCCGGCGACCTGCGGCGCCTCGACGGCATCATCAAGCGCCGCCGGCCGCTCGCCCGAAGCGAGTTCCTGTTTCGCGAAGGCAGCCGCCACGCATCGCTCTACGTGATCCGCAGCGGCGCGATCAAGACTTCCGTGCTGTTGCCCGAGGGTGACTGCCAGGTGCTCGGCTTCCACCTGCCCGGCGAGATCCTCGGCCTCGACGGCGTCGCCAGCGAACGCCACCAGGTCAGTGCCGAAGTGCTCGAGGAATCGAGCGTGTGCGAAATCCCGTTCGAGCGGCTCGGCGAGGTCGCGGCGCAATTGCCGGCGCTGCAGCGGCAGATCTATCGCATCGTCAGCCGCGAGTTCGTGCGCGAACAGCAGCATCCCGTGATGATGGGGCGCAAGCACGCGATGACGCGGCTCGCGCTGTTCCTGCATGGCTTCAGCGAACGGCGCAGTGCGCATGGACTGGATCCGTGCAACTTCGAGCTCAGCATGTCGCGCCAGGACCTCGCCAACTACCTCGGGCTCGTGATCGAAACCGTCAGCCGTGCGTTCTCGCGCCTGCAGGCGGCCGGGGTGATCGAGGTCGATCGGCGCCGCGTCGTCGTGCGCGACCGGCGTGCGCTCACCGAGCTGGCGCGACCCGACGAATCGGTGTTGCGCGCGACCGCCTGATCGCTCCCGCCCCTGCACGCCACGCTGCGCCGGACGAGAGATCAAAAGTGGGCCACGGGGCACGCGTAGAGAAGCAAGCGTCCTTCGACGGAAAGGGCGGGTTCCCTCGTGACGCACGATTCGGCCTCCTCCCACCATCGCGCCGTTCATGGGCCGGGGAGCGGAATATCCGAACGCGCACTCGCTACGGCGCGAGCATCGAGCGCAGCGGGTCTTCCCCGGTGATCCCGCTGTGTTCCGCGTCGCGATGTTGAATGCCTTCCCAGCGTGCCGGTTGCGCTTCGTGCTTCGGGCTGCCGCGCGCAGCTGCGTCGGTTGGTCGCACCCTGCCCGAGCCGTCGCGGCGGCTTGACGAAAATCAACGGGAGGCGCGGACTGCGGCTCCACACTCGCGGAGCCTGATGCCCGAGGGGACCCGCTGATGCAGGCCATCGCCGAAACCTACAACGACAAGGTCGTCCGCCAGTTCACGATCGTGACCCTGCTCTGGGGCATCGTCGGCATGACGGTCGGCCTGTTCATCGCGGCCCAGCTCGCCTGGCCGTGGCTCAATTTCGACATCCCGTGGCTGACCTACAGCCGCCTGCGGCCGCTGCACACGAATGCGGTGATCTTCGCATTCGGCGGCAGCGGGTTGTTCGCCGCCTCGTATTACGTCGTGCAGCGCACCTGCCAGGCACGCCTGTTCGGCACCGGCCTCGCGTCGTTCACGTTCTGGGGATGGCAGGCGGTGATCGTCGCCGCAGCGATCACACTGCCGCTCGGTTTCACGCAGAGCAAGGAGTACGCCGAGCTGATCTGGCCGATCGACGTGCTGATCACGCTGGTGTGGGTCGCCTACGCGATCGTGTTCTTCGGCACCATCGCCCGCCGCCGCGTCAAGCACATCTACGTCGCCAACTGGTTCTTCGGCGCCTACATCCTGACGATCGCGGTGCTGCACGTCATCAACAACCTCGCGATCCCGGTGTCGTGGACCGAGTCCTACCCGATCTATTCGGGAACGGTCGATGCGATGGTGCAGTGGTGGTACGGGCACAACGCGGTCGGGTTCTTCCTGACCACGAGCT
>DAIOWG010000016.1:0-19514 GCA_036758645.1 Dokdonella sp.
CGACCTGCCGTACTACGTGGACCATCTCGCCGCCCGCATCGGCAAGCCGTCCCTGATCGTCTGCCTGGATTCGGGCTGCGGCAACTACGACCAGCTCTGGCTGACGACGTCGCTGCGCGGCATGACCGGCGGAAACCTCGTGGTCAAGGTGCTCGAGGAAGGCGTGCATTCGGGCGACGCATCCGGCGTGGTCGCCTCGAGCTTCCGCATCCTGCGCCAGGTGCTGTCGCGGCTCGAGGACGAGTCGACCGGACGCATCAAGCCGCAGGAACTGCATGTCGAAATCCCGGCCCAGCGCGTCGCGCAGGCGAAGCGCACCGCCGAGATCCTCGGCGACGCCGTGTATTCGAAGTTCCCGCTCGTCGACGGCATGGCGCCGATGGACGCGGACCTGACCGAACTCGTGCTCAACCGCACCTGGCGCCCCGCGCTGTCGGTGACCGGCGTCGGCGGATTGCCCGCGCTGGATTCGGCCGGCAACGTGCTTCGCCCGTACACCGCGGTCAAGCTCAGCCTGCGCGTGCCGCCGACGCTCGATGCGGCGAAGGGCGGCGAATTCCTCAAGCGCCTGCTCGAGCGCGATCCGCCCTACGGCGCGAACGTGACCTTCCAGCTCGAGAAGGCCGGCAGCGGCTGGGAAGCGCCCGCACTCGCGCCGTGGCTCGAGCAATCGGTCGACGCGGCCTCGCAGCAGTTCTTCGGCGCGCCGGTCGCCTACAACGGCGAAGGCGGCTCGATCCCGTTCATGGGCATGCTCGGCGAGAAGTTCCCCGGCGCGCAGTTCCTGATCACCGGGGTGCTCGGCCCGCATTCGAACGCGCACGGACCGAACGAGTTCCTGCACATTCCGACCGGCAAGCGCATGTCCACGTGCGTGGCCAGGGTGATCGCCGACCACTATGTCGCCAGCGGGAAAGGACTGACCCAGGGCGTCGCCGCGTCCCACGCGCATACCGTCAAGGGCGGCGATGGCTGCTGCGATTGAGCGGTCGCGCGGCATCGGTTGGGATTTCGGGCGCGCGATCGCGTAGGAGTTCGATCACTCCGACGCAAGACCGCTCATGCCCTGGATCCGGATGCTGCTGTGGTCGTGCTGCCTCGTGGCTGCGTCCGCGCGCGCGCAGTGGGTCCCGGCCTGGATCGGCGAGTGGCAGTACCAGCCTTTCCCGCGCAGCGCCGCTCCGGCCGGCGTGCGCGTGGCGGGCGACGGGCGCAGCTTCGCGTTGCTCGACGCGGCGCACGACGGGCAGGGCCACGCGGCGATCGCGCGCTTCGAGTCCGACGGGGCATTCGCGTGGCTGCGCGAGCGCGCGGGCTCGTTCCGCATGGACGCGCGGCTCATGCAGGATGGCCGCATCGCGGTCGTGGACCAATTCGGCGACGTGCGCGTGCGCGTCTACGACGCCGATGGCGGGATCGCGTGGGAGGACCATTCCCACGCCGGGTTGCTCGCCGCGGGTCCGCGCCGGCTCGCGATCGGCGCGCACGGCGATCTGCTGATTCCCGCGATCGACGGCGAAGACTTCGTCGTGATCCGCTACACGCCCGATGGACTGGCACTGTCCGCGTGGCGCTGGTCGCCGGGCCCCGAGGACCTGCAGGTCGACGACATCATTGCGACGCCCGATGGCGGTGCGGTGGTCGCGGGCGGCGGCCATCCGCTGAGTGGCGGCGTGCTCGTGATCCGCTTCGATGCGGCCGGCCGAGTGATGTTCCACGACCGTGAACTCGGCGACCACGGCACCACCCAGGGCCTGCAGGGCCTCGTCAGCGTCGGAATCGACGCCGGCGGCGACGTGATCGCAGCGAGCGCACTCGAGAACGCTTCGGGCGCATCGCAGGCGCAGCTCTGGAAGATCGGACCCGACGGCACGCGTCGCTGGACGCGCACGCTCGAGCATCCCGTGCATCCTTCGATGGCGGTGCTGGTCGGCGGCTTCGCGCTGGCGGCGAACGGCGACGCGCTGGTCGCGACCGACCTCGGCGACTACGGCGCGCTGCGCGTGGTGCGCGTCGAGGGGCAGACGGGCGAGCCGCTGCGGATCGGCCTCGCGCCGATCGAGGGCATGCCGACCGGCCTCGCGCAGGCGCCGAACGGGCGGCTGCTCGTCACCGGCATCCAATTCATCGACAGCCAGGGCCACGTCGGCGTGCGCGTCGCCGAGTTCGACGCGCGGCCGGAACCCTGTCGCGTGGCCGACCTCGACACGCGATATTTCTCGGCCGTCGCCGCGGGCAGCGCGCACGGCTGGACGCTCGCGGCGGGCACGCTGCTCGAAGGCATCTCCAACGACGCGCACGTGCTGCGTTACGACGCCGACCGACCGTGCGCGGGCGATGCGCTGTTCATCGACGGGTTCGAACGGCCCGATCCCGAACGCGACTGGCCGCGCTGAGCAAGCGGCTGGCCGCGAGCCCGGCGCGATCGCGATCGCGCAACCTGCGCGCGCGGCCGGGGTACTCATGCGGAAGGACGGAGGCGGCGACACCGGCCCCCAGGCCCATCCGCCCACTTCCGGATGGCGATCCATCGACCTGCAGGAGCGTATCCAGTGCCTCGCACATGTATCGCGATCATCCTGCTTGTCCTGCTGCTTGTCCTGCCACTTTCCGCACGCGCGGACTGGCTGCCCGAATGGAGTGGGACCTGGGAACATCCCGAACCGATGCGCGCGATCCATCCGCGTGAACTGCTGCCGCTGGTCGATGGCAGCGTGCTCGCGTTCGCCGACGTCACCCACCACGGCACCGCACATGCGACCTTGGTGCGCTTCGAGGCCGATGGCCGATTCGCGTGGCTGCGCGAGCGCAGCGCGATCGAGGTGGCCGACGCACGGCCGATCGCAGCCGGTCGCGTCGTGATCGTGGGCTCCGATGCGTCGGTTTTCGCACGCGTGCTGGACGCAGGCAGCGGCGATTTCGTTCACGAGTGCGGCTGGAGCGGCGTCCAGCTCGGCCACGACGAGCGGGACCGGACGCGCGTGGTCGCCGAGTCCGCCGCGGGCGAGCTCCTGGTGCGCGCGCGCGAGGGAGGTGACCTCGTGATCCTTCGCTGCAATGCGGTCGGCCAGACATTGCCCGAGTGGCGCTGGCCGTCCGGCCTCGCGGCGATCCGGCCCGACGACCTGGTCGCGCTGCCCGATGGCGGCGCGATCGCGACCGCACGCGGCTTCACCGGTGACGGCTACTACGCACTGCGTTTCGATGCGGCGGGCGCGCCGACGCTGCTCGACAGCGAGCCTGGCGAAATCGGCAATCCGCTCGGGGCCGCGCACGTGGCGGTCGACGCCGCGGGTGACGTGTTGATCGCGGCGGCGCCCGAGTCCAGCTTCGGCGTCCCGCAGGCGCAGGCGTGGAAGATCGCGCCGGACGGAACGCGGCTGTGGACGCGCGTGGTCGAAGTCGACGGCGTTCTGCATCCGAATCTCGATATCGGCGGCTTCGCGCTCGCTCCGGACGGCGACCTCGTGATCGCGGTCGCGCCGCCGTCGGGTCCGTTCCGCGTGTTGCGGCTGGCGGGCGAGGACGGCAGCACGCGCTGGGACTCGACCGCCGCGATCGGCGACAACCCGACCGACCTCGCGCTCGCCGCCACCGGCCGCGTGCTGGTCGGGGGCTACGACCACATTCCCGGCAGTGGCGGCTTGGTCACCGGCCGCATCGCCGAGTTCGACGCCGACGGCACGCCTTGCCGGCACGCGACCGCACTCGACTACGGCAGCAAGCTGCGCGTCTCGTCGGGAACCGGGGGCTGGAGCGTGCTCGGTGGTACCGCGTTCGTGCAAGGCGCCGGCAACGACCTCGTGGTGCAACGCTTCGATGCGGACGGTGCCTGCGCCGGCGACGGAGACCGGATATTCGCCGACGGCTTCGACCCCGCGCCGTGAGTCGGGTCAGTCGACCAGCCGCTTGCGCACCGCGTAGCGCACGAGCTCGGCGCTGTTGCGCACGCCGAGCTTGGCCAGCACGCGGCTGCGGTGGTTCTCGGCGGTCTTCGCGCTGATGCCGAGGCGGCGCGCGATCTCCTTGATCGTGAGCCCGTCGACGACCAGGTGCAGCACCTCGCGTTCGCGCGCCGACAGCGCGCCGTACGGATCTTCGGGTTGCGGTTGCTGCAGCTGGTCGACCAGCACCTTGGTCGCGTAGGGACCGAAGTAGACGTTGCCCGCGGCCACCGTGCGGATCGCCTCGACGAGTTCGGCGGTCGCCGCGTTCTTGACCAGGTAGCCGCGCGCGCCCGCGCGCGCGACCTGCACCACGTACTCGTCTTCTTCGTGCATCGTCAGCACCAGCACGCGCGTGTGCGGCAGTTCCGTCGCGAGCCGGCGCACCACCTCGACTCCGTTCAGCCGCGGCATCGAAATGTCGATGATCGCGACGTCGGGCCGCAGCGCATGCGCGAGCTCGATCGCGCTGATGCCGTCGCCGGTTTCGCCGACCACGAGGCAGTCGCCGCTCGCGCGCAGGCTCGTGACGAGGCACTCGCGCAGCACCGTATGGTCGTCGGCGATCAGCAGGCGGATCATGCGGGCCCCGCGGCGGGATCGGCGATCGGCAATTCGAGCACGAGCGTGAAACCCGCACCGGGTGCGGAATCGAGGTGCAGGCTGCCATCGAACAGGCGCGCACGGTCGCGCATGCCGCCGAGCCCCGCGCTGGCCCCGGTCGATCCCCGCGCGAGCGCGGTGGCGAGGTCGCAGCCGCGCCCGTCGTCGCGCACTTCGAGTCGCACGCGGTCGGCGTGGCCGTCGAAACGCACGTCGACGCGCGTCGCGCCCGCGTGGCGCGCGGCGTTCGCGAGCGCTTCCTGCGCGACGCGGAACACCAGCGTCGCGCGATCGCCGTCGAGCGGCGCGGTCGGCGCGCGGAACGCAAGCCGCACGTCGAGCCCGCGCGTTTCGAGGCTGCTGCGCGCGAGCCAGTGCATCGCGGCCTCGAGCCCGAGGTCGTCGAGGATCTGCGGACGCAGCAGGCGCGACAGCGCGCGCGTGTCCTGCAGCGTGGATTCCGCGATCGCATGGGCGCGCTCGAGCGCGTGCAACGCGGGCAGGCACGGGTCCCCCGCCGCCTGCAGCGCCGCGCGCGCGTTGGCGACGAGGTGGATCAACGCGGCGAGATTGTGGCCGACGCCATCGTGCAGTTCGTTCGCGATGCGCCTGCGCTCGTCTTCCTGCACGCGCCAGACCGATCGCGCGAGCTGCCGGAAGTAGGCCTGGCCACCGCGCAATCCATCGATCAGTGCGCGCTGTTCCTGCATGAGGTCGGCGAGCTGCCGGCGCAGGTCGCTCGGTGGATCAGCTTGCATGCGGGGTTCCCGGTTCGTGCAGGCGCCGTTCGAACAGCGCCTGCAGGCGCGCGCGCGACCCGGGCGGTGCGTCGTCGAACAGCTGCCTGCGCGCGCGCGCGGCGGCGTCGCGCGCGACGCCGGCTTCGGGCGTGCCGGAAAGTGCGCGTGCGCCGAGTTCGTGCAGGAGCGCGGCACCGGCGTAGCGATCGATGCCCTTCAACAATGCGAGCGCCTCGCGGTAGCGGTCGACCGCAGCCGCGCGATCCCCTGCGCGCAGGGCCGCCGTGATCTCGAGGCCGAGCCACTCCAGCCGCAGCGGGACCTCGCGCAGGCGCGATTCGTCCGCTCGGATCGCCTCGAGCAGTGCGGCCACTGCGGCGTCGTCGCCGGCCAGCGCGAGCCGCGCCTGGCGCAGGCGGATCTGCGTGGCGAGCTTGCCGCCGTGTGCTTCGCGCGCGGCGGCGTAGCCTGCCTCGAGCTGCGCGGCCGCGGCCGCGCGATCGCCCGCGAGTTCGGCGCGGCAGGCATCGGCGAGCAGCCGGATCGCATCCTGTTCGCGGTTGGCGAGCGTTGCCGGCAACGCCGCGATCGCAGCCTCGACCGCGGCGCCGTCACCGAGCGCGCACGCGGTGCGTGCCTGCAGCAGGCCGGCTTCGGCCTGCGTGCGAAGGTCGGTGCGGCGGATCGCGATCTCGTGCGCGCGCGCGGCGTGTTCGAGCGCGTCGGCGTGGCGGCCCTCGGCGAGCGCGAGCTCGGCCAGGTTCACGTGCGCGATCGAGGCTTCTTCGGGGAGCTGGCGATCGGTCGCGGTTTGCAGGCTCGCACGCAGCCGTTCGCCGGCCTCGGCGAAACGCCCGCGCGCGATGTCGAGCAGCCCGATGTTCTGCTCGATCCGCAGCAGGCCGTTGCGATCGTCGAGCGACTGGTACAGCGTACCGGCCTGCTGCCAGTAGACGAGCGCGTTGTCGAACTCGCCGAGTTGCAGCGAGGCGTATGCGACGTTGTTGAGGCTTTCCGCCACGAGGTCGGGCAGGTCGAGCTGCTGGCGCAACACCAGCGCTTCGCGGTAGGCCGCGAGCGCGGCCGCGAAGTCGCCGCGTTCCTCGGCAATCACGCCCCGGTCGTTGTGCAGGTCGGCGAGGCTCGCGCGGTCACCGAGGTCCTCGAGCATGCCGCGCACGCGCGCGAGCGTGCGTTCGGCTTCCTCGCGTTCGCCGCGCTGCGCCTGCAGGACCGCGAGGTTGCGCAGCGTCTTGGCGAGCCCTTCGCGGTCGCCGAGCCGTTCGCGCATCGTGGCCGCGCGCGCATACTGCTCGGCCGCGGCTTCGAGCTGGCCGAGCCGCTCGTAGCCGATGCCGAGCGCGTTGCGGGTCTCGGCTTCGGCCGCGACATGCCCCGCGCGGGTGTGCAGCACGAGCGCGCGCACGAGATAGTCGTCCACCGCGGGTTGCGCCTGCCCCTGCAGGATCGCGTTGCGCCCGAGCAGGAACCACGCGCGTGCATCCTGGGCGTCGTCCTGCACGTAGCGGTGCAGCAACGCGAGTGCGCCCTCGCCGTCGCCCGCATCGGCACGCACCTGCGCATCGAGCAGCGCGAGCTCGGGGTCGTGCGGCCACGCCGAACGCGCCTGGTCGAGCGCGGCGCGCGCGGTGGCGGGATCGTCGCCCGCGATCAGCGCACGCACGCGCAGGGTCGCCGCCGCGGGGTCGGGGGCCGCCGCGGGCGTGGTGGCGATCACGCGCTCGCGCGTGGCCTGCCATGCGAGCGACTGGCGCGCGGCGTCCTCGGCGTCGAAGCGCACCCGCAGCGCGAGCAGGTCGGCGGAATCCGGCGCGGGCGTTCCCAACGCTTCCACCGCGAGCGCGGGCTCGCCGCGGTCGAGCGCGAGCAGCGCCTCGCCGGTGCGCGCGAGCGCGTCGGACGTGATCGCCGGCAACCGCTCCACGTCGATGCCGCGCTCACGCAGCCATCGCGGCACGGCTGCGCGCCACGCGGCGTGCAGCGCTTCGGCCGTGGCGCCCTTCACGACGAGCGGCTCGGGCCGAGTGTCGGCCGCGGTCGAGAACCATCGAAGTTCGAGCACGAGGTCACGCGCGTCGTCGCGTGAAAGCCGCGCGAGCACGAGCCGATCCGCGCCGGAAGCATGGGCGAGGTCGGGCAGGCGTCGCTGCAGTGCGTCGCCGTCGAGATCGGCCACCGTGCGCGCGCGTGCGTCGAGCACGCGCCGGCGCAGCACCACGGACGCCGATGCATCGGCGCGCATCGCTTCGCGAAGCTGCTCTTCCAGCACGCGCGCGATCGGCGCGAGCGACGCGTCCGGCGCGTCGCCTTCGAACGGCACGATGCCGATGCGCGGGGCGGAGGCTTCGGCGGGTGCGAACACGCGCCGGATCGCCTCGGGATGGAACGCGATCCAGCCGCCGAGTGCGGCGACCGCAAGCGCCACGGCGGTCGCGAAAGCGACCCTTCTGCGATCGATCGGCGGGCGCGGGACGCGCCGCATATCGAGCGCCTGCAGGGCCGCGCGCGCCGATTCGAAGCGGTGCGCCGGATCGACCTTCAGAAGGCGATCGCTGAACGCGTGCATCCAGGCGGGCAGGTCGGGTCGCGCGCGCGCGAGCGATGGCGGCGGCCGCAGGATGCGCTGGACCACCGCTTCGGCCGGCGTGCCGCCCGAGAACGGCAGCTCGCCCGCGAGCATTTCATAGAAGATCAGACCGACCGCGTAGAGGTCGCTGCGCGCATCGACGCGCTGGCCGCGTGCCTGCTCGGGCGAGAGGTATTCGGGCGTCCCGACCACGATGCCGGTCTGCGTCATGCCGGTGGAACCGAGGATGCGCGCGATGCCGAAGTCGGTGATGTAGGCGTGGTCGCCGTCGCCGAGCAGGATGTTCGCGGGCTTGAGGTCGCGGTGCACGACGCCGCGCTGGTGCGCCGCGACGAGGCCTTCGAGCAGGCCGCGCGTGATCGCGAGCGCGCGCTCGGGCGGCAGCCTGCGCAGGCGGTCGCGCAGGCGCTCGAGCGATTCGCCGCGGATGCAGTCCATGCTGATGAACCAGCGTCCCTCGTGTTCGGCGATGTCGTGGATGCGCACGACGTGCGGGCTCGACACCTGTCGCGCGAGCAGCAGCTCCTGGCGGAAGTCGCGGAATGCGTCGGGCTTGCGCGCGAGCTCCGGACGCAGGAGTTTCAGCGCGACCTCGATCTCGAGCGAGAGGTCGAATGCGCGGTAGACCACGCCCATGCCGCCGATGCCGACCAGGGCTTCGATGCGGAAGCGGCCCGCGAGCACCTCTCCGGTGCGCAGTTCACTGCGGGCGCCGTGCCCGGTCTGGGTGGCTGCCGAGTCGCTGGAGGGACCGGCGCCGGTGTCGGGCTTCATGTGCCCACGATAGCGCGGTTCCCCGCGCTTGCAAGCGCACGCGCGTCAGGCGGCCCCGCCGCGCACCGCCTGCCACAGCGGCGCCTGCGCCTCCTCGCGCGCGAGCGCCTCGACCACCTCGTCGATGCGCTGCTGCATCCGCGCGACCTCGATCGCGGTGCACGCGTTGCGCGCGATCGTCTCGACCAGCTCGAGGTCGAGGTCGGTCACCGGTGGCCCGGGCCGGCGGCTGTCGACGTAGATCATGCCGGTTGCGCCGCCCGCCATCGGCAGCGGCATGCAGATCACCGCGCGGATCCCGCCGATGCGCACGCTCGGCCGCGAGCCGAGCCACGGCGCCTGGTCGGTATCCCCGCAGACTACCGCGCGCGCGGTCGCGAGCGCGCGGTCGATCGCCGCGACGCTGCCGGCGAAGCGGTCGCTCGCGACCTCCTCGAGGTGCAGGCCGCGGCTCGCGCGCACGCGCAGCGGCTCTCCGGGCTCGGCGAACAACACGAAGCCACGCTCGAGCCCCGACAGCTGCAGCACGACGTCGAGCGCCTGCGGCAGCAGCGTGCTCATGCCGAGGTCGGGCCTGAGCTGGGCCGACAGTGCATGCGACTGCGATCGACGCGCACGCGCGGCCTCGCGATGCGCCTGGGCCGCGTCCGCGTCGAGCGGCTCGAACGCGCACTGCACGTCGCCGACCGAGAACCAGGTGCGATCGTGGAACTCGGCGACTCGCACCAGCTGGCCGTCGACGCGCAGCCCGTTCTTGCTGCCGGTATCGTGCACGCGCCAGAGGCCGTCGCGGCCCGCGATCTCGGCATGGAAGCGCGAGACCGACGCGTGGGCGACATGGACCTCGCAGTCGGACGCTCGTCCGATGCGGTGGCTGACGTCGTCCTCGAGCAGGCGCACGACCGCCGGCTGGTCGGGGACGTACGCAGTCAGTCGGGCCGGCATCGAGGCGTCAGTTCGCGCCGGCGCATCCGAGCAGGCTGAACCTCAGCGTCCATGCCAGGCTTTCGAGCTCGCCCGCGTCGTTGGCGAGGTCGCGTTCGGCGCGCCAGAGATTGGCGATGTCCACGCCCGCGTGAGCGGCGATCTCGCCGAGGAATTCGTCGAGCGGGAGCAGCGCGTTGCCGCATCCGACGATCGGCACCACCACGGCCACGTGCACCTGCGCGAGCAGCGCGACGAGGTCCAGTCGCAGCGTGTCGCCGAGCACCGCGGCGAGCAGGCGCGCGTCGAGCGCGACGAGCTTGTCGAGCGCGACGAGCAGCGGCAGGCGGCTGTCGGCGGCCACGATGAACTCGGAGAACGCACCACCGCGGCCGCGTGCGCGCGTGCTGCCCGCGAGCACGTCCTCGGTCACGTCCCCGAACGCGCCGCCGAGTGGCGCCTTCAGCAGGCGATACGGGCTGCCCGGCGTGTAGGCGAGGTCGTGCGTGTGGATCTCGAGTCGATACGCATTGCGGAACGAGAGCGATCCGTTCGGCAGCGCCCCCCCGTCGAAGCCGCTGCGGAACAGCCACGAGACGGCCGGCGGCTCCACTGTCACGAGCACCGGGAAGGCGGGATCGACGACGAGACCCGCGGGCAGGCGCGCGGACAGCGCGGGGTCGAGCGGATCAACGAGCGACGCGGTGAGATTGAGGGTTTCCGGCGCGAGATTCTGCGGCGTGTCGAACTCGATCGTGACGTCGGCGGTATGGACCTTGCCCTGGTCGTCGGCGAGCGTGATCGATGCCCTCGCGAGATCGCCCTCCACCTCCACGACGACCTGCGCCAGGACCTGCGCCGACGCCGCGGCGCAAAGGGCTGCGAGCAGGGCTCGCACGAGCCGGCGGCAGCATGCTGTCTTCATCGGGTCCCCCGGGATTCCCTGTGGCCGCCGACAGGGTCGGGCGAGCCTGCGCGAATCTAGCGCGCCTGCACGGGCGCCGCCAGCGCGCGCGCGGCGCGCGCGTCGCGCTGAGGGATTTCCCCCATCTCGATTGAGGGACCGTTGGTGCAGTGGTTCCGCGTCGATGCGGTCGCCGGCCCCTATCGTCCGCACAGGCTCCGGACGTGAAGCCCGGTGTGCCCCGCGCGATTCGCGACCTGCCCTGCATGGCGCAAGCGGATCGCGCCCGCCATGGACCTGCGATGGAACCGATGAGCAAGCCGAAGGACGAACACGAACGCCAGAACGCGGCGCGCCGCGTCAAGGCCGCCGAACTGATCGCGGCCAAGTTGCGCAAGCTTCAGCGCGCGCGCACCGATGCGGCGCTGCTGTCTTCCGACCACGCCAGGCGCGCAGCCGCGAAGCCGAGGAAGCTGCCGTCCCCGAAGAAGTAGCGCGTCAGTCTCCGCGCTGCTTCATCCCGCTCTTCCATGCGTAGACCGCGGCCTGGGTGCGGTCGCTGACGTCGAGCTTGCCGAGCACGTTGCTGACGTGCGTCTTGACGGTCTTCTCGCCGATGCCGAGTCGTTCGGCGATCTGCTGGTTGCTGAGGCCCTCGGCCATCAGCGCGAGCACTTCGCGTTCGCGCTGGCTCAGCGAATCGAGCAGCGCGGCGTCGGGATCATTGCCGCGACGCAGTGAATCCATGAGCTTGGCCGCGACGCGCTGGTGCAGCACCGCCTCGCCGCGCGCGGCCTTGCGCAGCGCATCGGCGAGCGCATCGGCATCGACGTCCTTGAGCAGGCACGACAGCGCCCCGGCCTGGATCGCGGCGACGATCTGGCGTGCGTCCTCGAACGAGGTCAGCAGCACCACCTGCGTGTGCGGGCTCGCCGCGCGCACCGCGCGCGTCGCCTCGATGCGGCCGCCGGGCATCACGAGGTCGATCAACGCGACGTCGGGCCGGTGTTCGGCGCACAGGCGTTCGGCACCGGTCGCATCCGCGGCTTCGCCGACGATCGCGAGATCCGCATGCGTTTCGAGGAACGCGCGGATGCCCTGGCGCACGAGCACGTGGTCGTCGGCGATCACGACGCGGATGATCTCGGAACTCATCGGGCGGGGCCCTCCAGCAGGAAACTGACGACGACGCGGGTGCCGCCGCCGGGGCGGGCTTCGAGTTCGAATCGACCCGACGCAAGCGCCTGCGCGCGTTCGCGCATGTTGCGAAGGCCCATGCCGGCGGACGAGCCGCCGACGAAGCCGCGGCCATTATCCGCGATGGTCAGGCGCACGCGCTCCGCCTCGCGGCGGAGCTCGATGTCGACGCCGCGCGCGCCGCTGTGGCGCAGCACGTTCGACAGTGCCTCGTCGACGATGCGCAGCAGTGCCTCCTCGGTCGGCGCCGGCAGTGGCGGCAGGTCGTCGAGGCTGAGCGCCACCGGCATGCCGCTGGTGTGCGACCAGTCGTTCGCGCGCGAGCGCAACCGCTCGGCCAGCGGCAGGTCGGCATCCGACGCGCGCATCTCGTCGAGCAGCTCTCCGAGTTCGCGCTGGATCTGCTGGGTCAACCGCTGCGCCTGCGCCAGCGGCTCGCTGCCGTGCACGTCGCCGATGACGCGGCGCGCCGTCGCGAGCTGCATGTTCAACGCGAATGCCTTCTGCTTGACCGTGTCGTGCAGGTCGCGCGCGAGGCGTTGGCGCTCGGCCAGCGTCGCGAGCTGCGCGCGCGAGCGCATCAGCGTGCGCAGGTCCAGCGCCATGCGGTCCAGCAGTCCCGACACGATGCCGAGCTCGTCGCGCGAGCGATCGTCGATGCGGTTGCTGAAATCGCCGCGGCTCCAGGCACTCGCCGCGCGCGCGATGCGCTCGAGCCTGCGCGTGACCCAGGCCGCGAAGAAGAACGACGACGCCAGACCGAACACGACCATGAAGATCAGGATGATCGGCCACTCGAAGCTGAGCTTGAGCAGGAAGCTGCGCCACGGCAGCGGCAAGCGCAGTTCGACGTAGACGAGCGCGAGCAGCTTGCCTCCTGCATCGCGCACCGGTGCGAGCACGCGCCGCACGAGGTGCGGCGATTCCTCGCCCGCGAGCTCGACCGCGCGCGTGCCCGCGACGGCCTGCGCGAAGCCCGCTTCGGCCGGGACCGGAACGCGCGCCTGCCAGCTCACGGTGGGCGGCGCCTGCGCGATGACGCGACCGTCGGGCATCAGCACCGCGGTCGCGAGCGGATCGCGCGAGAGTTCCATCAACACGTAGGAGTCGGCTTCGGACAGGCCGATGCGCGGTCGTTCGAGTCGCAGGATCCAGGCCTCCAGCCAGGTCGAGACCACGCCCGGGCGATGTGCTTCGTCGACGTGGTTCCAGCGGCGGGCCACTTCACGCGCGCCCTGGTCGGCGGCCTGGCGCAGGCGACCCTGCTCGATGCCGGCCACGAACTCCTGGAACTCGAAGATCAGCACCCCCGATTCGACCACCACCATCGTCGGCAGCGCCAGCAGCACGTAGAACAGCGCGAGCTTGGCCATCAGGCCGCGAAGTTGCGGTCGCAAGGTCGTCATCGCGGTCCCGCGTGCATCGACGTCATCCCGCGCCGGGAATCGTGATCGGGCGCGACTGCGGGCAGGCATCGCGCATGCGCTTTCCGCAGCGGCGCGGTTCGAGCGCGAGGTCGAGGCAGACGCGTACCTCGACGAGGCGATCGTCCGTGCAGTGCAGGCTCAGCATGTCGTCGCGCAGCGCCGGATTCGCCGCTCGCAGCATCGCGCGCAGGTCGGCGGTGCGCACCCGTTTCGCGGCGGCAGGCGGCTGCAACGACGGCGGTACGTCGATCGACGCGAACGCACGGTCGGAAAGGTCGAAATACCCCGCCGGGTCGAGTCCCGAGCAGGTGCCGTGCGCGCGCCATTCGTGGTGCACCAGGCGCCGGCTCGGCATGAACGCGAGCGCGCGTTCCACCGTCGCCGCATCGGGCGTTCGCTGGTGGTGGCATTGCTGCGGTCCGCCGCCGCGTTCGTACTGTGGCCACAGTCCATGCAGGATGAAGCCGTGGCCGCGTCCGCCGCATTGCTCGCGTTCGCGCGGATTGGCCATGCAATAGGTCGGCGACCATGACAACGCCATCACGAAGTAGTCGTAACCGGCAGCGGCGATGCGCGCAGCTGCATGTTCGCGTGCCCCGTGCTTGGGCTGCGCGGCGGGCGTCGGCGGCGACTCCGGCGTCGGCAGCGGCAAGGGATCGGTCGTCGACGGTGCATGGCGCGCGAGCAGCGCGGCGGCGGCCAGCACGATCAGGGCGATGACGGCACGCTGGATGCGGGCTCGCGACATGCGGCGGCCACGGGCAACGGAAAGTTGCCGATCTATTCCATACCACGCACGCGATGTCCAGACGAAGCCGCGCCGCGGTCCCGGGGCCGGGCGTGGAACGCGTTATCATGCACGACCGTTCGACCACTTCCGGACTTCCATGGCCAGACGCATCGCCGCCCGCCGCTCGCCGATCCACGGCAACGGCGTCTTCGCCCTCGTCGACATCCCGCGCTCCACCGAACTCATCGAGTACCGCGGCAAGCGCCTGACCCATGCACAGGCCGACCGGCTCTACGCGAACACCAGCGAGACCGGCCATACGTTCCTGTTCACGCTCAACGACAAGTACGTGCTCGATGCGAACAGCGAAGGCAACATCGCGCGCTGGATCAACCACAGCTGCAAGCCCAATTGCCGCGCGGTGCTCGAAGAGGATCCCGACGGCGACCGGCGCAAGGACCGCGTTCTGATCGAGACGCTGCGCCCGCTCAAGGCCGGCGAGGAGCTGACCTACGACTACGGCATCGTGCTCGACGAACGGCTGACGCCGCGGCTCAAGGCGATCTGGGCCTGCCGCTGCGGTTCGCGCAATTGCACCGGTACCCTGCTCAAGCCCAAGCGCAAGCCGGCCGCGAAGGCCAGCTCGAAAGGATCCAGGCGCCCTTCCTGAACGGCGTACGCATGCGCGGCCCCGCGCGCGATTGCCTGTAGCGCGAGGCCACACGTAGGATGGCGCATTGCAGACGAGGAGCGGCGAGCGCCGTGAGTCGCACCAGGACCATTGCCGTGGCAGGCGTGCCGGACGAAGAGGCCGCGCACCTGCGGCTGCTCGTGCGCAGCTGCGCGCGCGATCTCGAGCACGAATGGCGCTGGGGCGACGAGAACGGCGCCGACCTGCTGGTGGTCGACGTGCGCTCGTTCGGCGGCCAGATGGCGCGCACGCGCGCCACCGGCGCCGGTGTGCGCTGCGCGGTGTTTTCCGACGAGCCCGTCGCGGACGCCGAACTCGTGATGCCGCGGCCGTTGCGCCGCGCCGACGTGGCCCGGGTACTGAACATCGCGGGCGCGGCGGCCGCGCGCGACGCGGCGATCGCGCCGCATGACGACGACTTCTACGTGCGCGACCTTGGAGACGCCCAGGCGGTCGGTCACGACGCCCCGCATGCGGTCGAGCCCGACAGCGCGACCGCGACCCTTGCCGGCCTCGACGACGCGTTGCGCCCGACGCCCGAGGAACTGCGCGGGAAGGCGCCGGTCGCGCGTGTCGAGGCCGAGCCGCAGCGCCGCTACGCCACGCGCGAGGAGATGCTCGAGGACACCGCGCCACGCGCACTGCGCGAGTTCCTCGAAGGCGACCTGCTCAAGGCGCCGATGCGCTACGCGCTGCCGGGGTCGCCCGCGTTGATCCTGGACCCGAAGAACCGCGTCGCGCACGCGCCCTGCAACCTCGCCGCGCTCGCGCCGTACTGCCGTGCGCGCTGGCGTCGATGCGACTGGGAGCCGCTCACCAACACCGAGCTGGCGGAGGCGCGCGAGTCGCAGGAATCGCATGGGTACACGCGCCTCGTGTGGCTCGACGTGTTGCTCGGGTCGGGTGGCCAGCTCGCGCGCCACCTCGATCCCGGAGGCACCTACCGCCTCAAGCAGTGGGTCGAGATCGACAAGGACCTCAACCGCTACTTCCGCATCGGGTCCGCCTTGCTGACGCCTTTGCGGCTGCACGAGATCGCAGCCGCGGCTGAGGCCGCGATGGCCGACGTGTTCGACTTCGTCAATGCCTGCGACGCGATCGGGCTGATCGAATGGCAGCCGCGCGCGCGCCGCGACGATGGCGCGCCGCCGGAGAAGGCGTCGCTGCTCGGCAAGCTGCGCAAGACCTTCAACCGCAGCTGACGATTCCGGTGCAGCGCCGGAAGGCGCGATGCCTCCGGGGGCACCTCAGGCGTCCCGCGGACTGCCGCCACGCTCGCCGGCACCGCCCGCCCGACCTCAGCCGACTGCATCACCCGAACGGTGCGCGACCCATGCGCCGATCAAGGCGGACGCGTACGGAATCGCCTGAGCTGCGAGGATCGCGATCCAGAGCCGTCCCTCGATGTAGTTGACGCCGGTCGAATTGACCATCCCGATGACGCAGGCGACCAGCGCGAGGAACAGCAGCAGCTCTTCGCTGACCGAGGTGAACGGATTGGGCTTGGCGCCGATGCGCCGGCTCTTGGCGGTGCGCACGAACTCGGCCTTCCTGCGCCACAGTCCCTCGAAGATTCCGCGCGCGATCGCGTGCGAAAGCCCCATGCTCGCGATCGACGCCGCGATCGTGTCCTTCCACGAACACGGCACGCGCACGCGGTAGAGGATGATCCCGAACGCGGCCTTGAACAGGAAAAACCCGATCAGCGGGACCAGGAACAGGTACATCGGCAGCGTGAAGTACTGCGGCGCGAGCACCATGCCGAGCGTCCACAACATCGCCATCAGCGTGAACACGAGGTGCAGCGCGTCGCCGAACCACGAGAACCAGCCCGTGAGGAAATGGAAGCGCTGGCCGCGCGTGAGTCCGGAATCCTTCGACACCATCCAGTCCCAGCGCGCCTTCATGATCTGCATCGCGCCGAACGCCCAGCGGTAGCGCTGCGACTTGTAGGCCTTGAAGTCGGCCGGCGTCAGGCCCTTGCCCATGAGCTCGTCGACGTAGACGAGGTCGTAGCCGGCCTTCATCAGGCGCAGCCCGAGTTCGGCGTCCTCGCAGATCGTCCACTCCGACCAGGCGCCGGTGTCGGCGAGCGCCTGCTTGCGCACCATCGTCATGGTGCCGTGCTGGATGATCGCGTTGCGCTCGTTGCGGTGGTGCATGCCGATGCGGAAGAAACCGTCGTATTCCCAGTTCGTCATGCGCCGGAACGCGTTGTGTTCCCACTCGCGGTGCGCCTGCGGGCATTGCACGACCGCGACCCTGGGGTCGGCGAAGTAGCCGGTCAGCGCGCGCAGCCAGTCGTTGCGGACCTCGTAGTCGGCGTCGACGACCGCCACCACTTCGGCGCGTGGATCGGTCACCTCGAGTCCGTAGTTGAGCGCGCCGGCCTTGAACCCGGGCCAGGGCTCCAGGTGGTAGAAGCGGAATCTCGCGCCGAGCTTCGCGCAGTGCGCCTCCACCGGGCGCCAGATCTCTTCGCGTTTGGTGTTGTTGTCGAGCACGATCACTTCGTAGTTCTCGTAGTCGAGCGCCGCGAGCGAGTCGAGCGTGAGGATCACCATCTCGGGCGGTTCGTTGTAGCAGGCGAGGTGGATCGACACGAACGGTTGCGCGCCGTCGACCGCCTCCGGCGCGAGCGGCCTGAACTCGCGCAGCCAGCGCGGTCGCCACAGCACCTCGGTGAACTCGAACGCATTGATGAGCAGGATCAGGATGATCGCGAGCTGCGCCGGGAACAGCAGCGCGAGCATCGCCCAGTCGAGCGGATCGAGGTAGAAGTCGTAGGGCAGGGTGGCCATCCAGACCAGGATCGAGGCCGACAGCTGGATCAGCGCGAGGAAGAACGCGAGTCCCATCGCGCGGAAGCGGATGAAGTGGCGCGCGAACCAGAACATCGGCAGCAGCGCGATCAGCGAGGCGACGCCGGCCTTCCACGGCCAGATCGGATCCTCGACCACGGTGCCCGTGAACGAGAACTTGGGCTGGCGGTTCGCGTTGAGGATGCCCCAGTAGGCTTCCACGCGCCCGCCGATGCCTTCCTTCCACGGCTGGTCGATCGCTTCCATGATGTAGTAGTCGAGCTCCTGCCCGTCGGCGACGTTGAACCACTCGCGCAGGAAGTGCGCCTCGTTCGCGAGCGAGGGCTTCGCATAGCGCCGGCGGTCGCCGTTGGAGGGCCAGCCGACCTCGCCGATCACGATCGGCTTGCCCGGGAACAGGCGTTGCAGTTCGCGGTACTGCCCGAGCACGAAGCCGATCGCGTCCTTGCGGTCTATGTATTCCCAGTAGGGCAGGATGTGCACGGTGATGAAGTCGACGTGGTCGGCCAGTTCCGGGTAGCGCTGCCAGGTGTCGAGCGGTTCGGCGGTGGACACCGGGATGTCCAGCTGCGCGCGCGCGCGGTCGATGTAGCCGATCAGCGCGCGGATGCCGATGTCGCCGCGCAGGATCACTTCGTTGCCGACGATCGCGCGGTCGATGTTGTCGTACTTGCGCGCGAGCGCGATCAATGCGGCGAGCTCACGCTCGTTGCGCTCCGCACGGCCCTCGATCCATGCGCCCGCCATCAGGCGCACGCCGTAGAATTTCGCGATGCGCGGAATCTGCGGGTTCTCGGCCGACGAGTACGTGCGCAGCCGCTTGGTGTACTGCGACAGCAGGCGCACGTCGCCGTCGAGTTCGGCCTCGCTCGGGAAGATCAGCTTGGTCGGGTCCTGGTAGCGCTGCGAAGGATTGAACGCGAGGCCCGCGATCTCGCCGCGCCAGTCCGCGAACTGCACAGGCCGGTTGAGCCAGGCCCAGAGTCCGACGTTCAGCACGGCGACGAGCAGGGTCAGCGCGAGTGCGCGCCAGAAGGACTTGCGCACGACGGGTGTCTGGACGGCGTTCAAGGGGGTCTCGTCGAAGGCGGAAGCGCGGCGCAAACCTTCGGCAGGATAACGGAACCCCCGGATCGCGGGAATCCGCGCAGTGCCTCGGCCAGCCTGCGACCCTCAGTCCTCGGTCTTTCGACGCAGCCGCCCGACCAGGATCGGCAACAGCGCGACCAGTGCCATCCCGAGCAACGGCAGGTAGACGTTGCGATGCGCGAACACGTCGATCGAGACCCGCCCTTCGCGCGCGATCGACTCGATGAGTCCGGCGCCGAGCGCGCTCTCGAACGCGATCATCACGCTGCCGCCGAGCGCGCTCGCGCCGAGGAAGATCCACAGCGGGCAGCGCAGCCAGGCGAGCGCGACGCTGACCGCGCCGAACGGGAAGAACGGGACGAGGCGCAGCAGCAGGGTGTAGGAAAACGGGTGCGCGAGGTAGCCGGCGCGCAGGCGACCTACCAGCGCCGGCGCCTCGCGCGTGCCGCTGTCGAACGCGATGCGGCTCGCGTGGTAGAGCGCGGTCGCGCCGATCAGCGCGCCGATGGTCGAAAGGATCGTGCCGAGCACGGTGCCGAACAGCATGCCGCCCGCGAACACGACGAGGATCCCGCCCGGTACCCCGGTCGCGATCACCAGCGCGAGCGCACCGACCAGCACGAGCGGACCGAGCCAGGGATGCCGCGCGAGTCCTGCGCGAAGCAGCGCCTCGTCCTGCACGAGGTTGTGCGGGTCGAAGCGGTCGAGCGTGCCGGAGGCGTACAGCCCCACGCCGATCGCAATCAGGACCAGCAGCGGCAGGAAGGCGCGCAAACGGTTCATCGGGGTCCGCGGACGCCGAACGCGCAACGCCGGCTCTTCTAAGCGGTGGGCAAGCATAGAGCATCCGACCCCGAGGTCCGCTGCGGGGTGGCCTCCCGCGAGAAGCCGGCGCGCGGCGTGTAGGAGCGCACCCTGTGCGCGATCGCGGGATCCGGCATCTGCGCGAACCGCCGGTTTCCTGCGCGGATCGCCCACAGGGTGGGCTCCTACGGATGCGGTTTGCGTAGGAGCGCACCCTGTGCGCGATCGCGGGATCCGGCATCTGCGCGAACCGCCGG
>DAIOWG010000017.1:0-15149 GCA_036758645.1 Dokdonella sp.
ACCTCGCGTTCCTGCTGGTGCTGCCCGACGGCAAGGCGGTGCCCGCGCACGGCGCCGCGCTGCTGTTGTTCGTGGTGCTGCTGACCGAACTCAACGACGTGCTGCAGTACCTCTGGGGCCGCACGCTCGGGCGCCGCAAGGTGCTGGAGAGCGTGAGCCCGAAGAAGACCGTCGAGGGCCTCGTCGGCGGCGTGCTCTCGACCACCGTCGTCGCGTTCCTGCTCGCGCCCGTGCTGACGCCGCTGACGCCGACCGACTCGATCGCGGTCGGTCTCATGATCGGCATCGGCGGTTTCCTCGGCGATGTGACGATCTCGGCGCTGAAGCGCGATATCGGCGTGAAGGACTCGGGCTCGATGATCCCGGGCCACGGCGGCATCCTCGACCGCATCGACAGCCTGCTGTTCACGGCGCCGTTGTTCTTCCACTTCATGGCGTACTTCTATTTTTGAGGGCTGAGGGCTGAGGGCTGAGGGCTGAGGGCTGAGGGCCGAGGGGCGAGGGCTGAGGGCCGAGGGGCGAGGGGAGGGCGGGGCGGCGCCGTGCTCTTGCTTGCCCTGCGCAGCGGGGAAGGCAGTGCGGATGATTGACAGGGAGCGCCTCGAAGTCGGAAGGCGCCGTGCAAGGTTCGGGGGAAGCGATGGCCTGGGTGTTGCGGTTGTTCTTTTACGGCGTGCTGGTGCGGCTCGTGGTGCTGTTCGTGCTCGGGCTCAACGTGCGCCATCGCGAGCGGCTGCCGGCGAACGGGCCGGCGATCCTCGCGGCGAACCACAACAGCCACCTCGACGCGATGGCGATGATCAGCCTGCTGCCGCTGCGGCTGTTGCCGAAGGTGCGGCCGGTCGCGGCCGCGGACTACTTCCTCAGCCATCCATTGCTCGCATGGTTCGCGCTGAAGGTCGTCGGCATCGTGCCGTTGAACCGCCAGCGCCGCACGCCCGACGAGGACCTGCTCGCGCCGGTCGTCGATGCGCTCGATCGCGGCGAGATCCTCGTGTTCTTCCCCGAAGGCTCGCGCGGCGAACCCGAGCAGCTCGCGGAGTTCAAGAGCGGGCTCGCGCGCATCGCCGAACGGCGTCCCGACGTGCCCGTGATCCCGGTCTACACGCACGGCCTCGGCAAGGCGCTGCCGAAAGGCGAGTGGATGATCGTGCCGTTCTTCGTCGACATCTTCATCGGTGAAGCGCTCGGGTTCGGCGGCGACCGTGCCGCGTACATGGAGCGCTACCGCGCGGCGATGGCGGCCCTCGCGCTCGAGGAGAGGCACGCGGACTGGAGCTGAGGCGCCCGCGCACCCCCGGCGGCCCTTGCACCGCAGGCTGGACGGCCGCAAGCCAGCCGGCGCTTCCGGCTTCCCGTACCTCGCAAGCGCTGCCGGCCGCGCTGCGCGCGACCCGCCTGCTCATGTTGTGCGGTGCTCGCCGCTGCCCTCGCGGACACGTCGAGGTCAGCGCACGGGTGCGAGGTCGAAGCCATCGACGAAGATGCGGTCGCCCCAGGGTGCGTGGACGCGGATGCGGTAGGTCTTGAATGCGTTCCAGCCGCCCGGTGGCAGCGCGCCGCCGTGGCCGTGGTTGCCGAACCAGATCGTGTCGGGTCGCGGCACTTCCGGTCCGCGTGCTGCCTGCATCACGCGCAGGCCGTCGACCCAGAGTTCGACGCCGTCGTCGAGCCAGCAGTACTCGATGTCATGCGTGACGCTGTCGGCGCCCGCCGCCTCCTGGAACACGGGCGGCGGATCCGCATCGGCGCCGTCGCGCACGGTCACGCGGAAACTGCCCGAGTCCTGCCACGCGCCCATCGCGATGTCGGCGTTGTCGCCGGCCGATCCGTTGTCGGGATGTCCTTGCGACAGCACGAGGGTGCCGGTGCCGTTCGGGCCGGCGGTCAGGTAGCGCGCGAGCCAGCGCACCGAGAACTCCACGTCGGGCGGAATCGGTGACGAGCGCGACCACACGTACGGGAACGTACTCGACGTGTCGGTGTTCTCCAGCACGTAAGCGCCGTCGATCGTCGGTGCGACGTTGCCCGCATTCGGCTCGTACCGCCAGGTCGCGTCGAACATGGCCGGATCGAATTCCTCGACGAGCCGCGGCAGGTAGCGCGGCCAGGTGCCGCATTGCACGCGGCGTTCGCTGCGACCGAACAGCGTGATCGCGAGCGGTTTGTCCGGCAGCAGGTCGGTCTGCGCGAAGTTGAAGTCGCTGCGGCGTCCGTCGAGTTCGCCGTAGTGCGCGATCTCGCTGCCCACCACGGTCGCGGCACCGGTGTCGTACGCGGGCAGCAGGGTGGCCTGCTCGACCGGTGGTACCTCGGGATGGTCGGTGCTGAACGGACCCGCGGTCACCTGCATGCTGATGCCGGTGGCCTCGAGGCCTTCGAGCAGCATCGCCTTGGGCAGCATCGCTTCGGCCGCGTAGGTGGTATCGCCTTCGAGGTTGAACGGCCCATGCAGATCGACGACGACACGCGCGGGCTGCGGCGGCTGGCTGAAAACCGGCGAGAGCGCGTCGTCGTGGACGTTCCAGAACTGGATCGTCGCGCGCACGCGATCGAACGCCTGCGCCGTGCGCGAGTGGATGTAGAAGCGGATGCCGGTCACCGACACCTGCGGACCGGCGCCGTCGTAGTCGAACGCGGTGCCAAGATGCGGATAGACCGGATCGCTCGTGAGATGGTGCGCGGCCGAAACGTGGCTGTAGACGACCGGGTCGCCGCCGCGCGCCGCACTCCCGGGCACGAACCTGCTGGCCGGCACGAGGTCGGCGCTCGAGCGGATCACGGGCGCATCGGGCCGCGATCGGTCGGCAGCCGCGTTGCACGTTCCGGTGAAGAGCAGCGCCAGCGCGGCGCATACGAGGATGCCCGGGGTGTTCATCGCGTTCTCCTGGATGGGTCGGATGCGCATCGTTCAGTCGCTGCCGGCGTCGAAGCCGTCATCGAAGATCCGGTCGACCATCCCTTCGCCGGTGTAGCAGGCCTCGGCGACCTGTCCGCGCCGCCACAGCCCGCCGACCGTGCCTTGCCGGACGACGTAGTCGGTGACATACATGTCCTGCAACGACCCCGCGTCGGAGAACTCCTGGCGCCGGTAGGCGTAGGGCCGCGGCTTGTACTTGCACGAGGCGACGACGCCGGGTGCGGGGTCCTCGAAGCCGCCGACCTCGCCGCTGATGCCGAGTCCCGAGCCCCAGCTCATGCTGTTCTGTGTTTCGTTCGTGGTGCCCATCGTGAACTCGTACGAAGCGCCGACGATCGCTTTCACGCCGAGACCGACCTGCACCTCGAACTCGACGCCGAGGTGGGTGGAGGAGTCGAGGCTGTTGTAGCTTCCCTGGATCGTGCTCGTCGATTGGTCGAGCCCCCAGAACGTCTGCGCATCGCCGCCGACCGCGATGCCGTCCCAGATGCTGTATTCGGCCGCGACGGGTGGAAACGGGCCGAAGACCGGGTTCTCGTTGTCCATGCCGTTGATGCAGGCTGCACCGTCGCGCATCACGCCGGTCGCGTGCGCGACCGCGGCATTGGCGGCGTCGCTCGCGCCGCTCCAGATCAAGTCGCCGCGCAATTCGATGTTGCGGAAACCGTATTCGTCGGCGTGCGGATCGCCCGGGATCGGGCTCCACACGCGCGCGAGCAGCACGCCATCGCCATTGAACGGATCGCAGATCGCTTCGGGGAACTCCGGGGGTTCCGCATGCGTTTCGCCGAACACCTGGATTTCAGCCACGTGCAGTTCGACCGGCGCGGGGCCAGGATGCTGCAGGCGGATGTAGCGCGCGCGCAGCGGCTGGGTCGGATCGTTGCGGTCGAGCGTGTAGAGGTTCCATGTCCGGTAGAACGATTCGGTGCCGCCGGTGTTCTGGCGAAATTCGCGCACGCCTGCACCGGTCGGCACGCCGTCGCCCGCGATCGGATCCTGCGACGCATAGATCCGGTAGCCCCAGAGGTCCTCGACGCGCTGTTCGGTCGGGAACACGCGAATCGAGCTGATGTCGCGCACCTCGCCGAGGTCGATCTGCACGTAGGGTTCGAGCACGGCAGCACGCGATTCGAGCGAGGTCGTGAATCGGCCGTCGTTCGCTTCTTGGCCGGTGTTGCCTTGCACGAGCGTGATGCGGTTGCTCACCGTCGCCGGTCGAAACAGTGCGCGGCTCGCCCAGTCGCGCTGGATCGGCGTCCACGACAGCGGCACCTGGATCGGGCGTACCTCGTCGGCGAGCGAATTGCGGCGCACGATGTTGGTCGCTTCGTAGGTGGTGCCGCCCGGCAGTACCTCGCAGGCCCGCAGCGCGCTCTGTTCGAGCGGCCCGTCCGACGTGACCACGTCGTACGCATAGCAGTCCGAGAGCGTGGTGTCGGCGGTGACGAGGCCTTCGCCGTGCTGGGTGCCGAAGCCCTGGTTCACCGTGTACTCGTTCTCGTTGCCGTGCAGCTGCCCGCGACCCGATTGCCAGGTATGGCCGGCGCTGCCCTTGAGCGTCCATTCGTAGAGCTTGAGCCCGAGGATCGGAACGTTCACTTCCTGGGTGGCGCCGAAGTAGCCGGTGACATCGTGCGAGGCGTAGCTGCCCGAGCGCGACTCGTAACTCGAGCTCTGCGAGGTCGATTGGCCGTAGGTCGTCGTCATGTAGACCTCGGACTGCAGGTTGCGCCAGTACGGCGGCATGAACGTCACCGAGCGCACGAGCTGGTCGGTGACCCTGCGGCAATCGAGTCCGATCGTCGCGCGCACGGAGTTGCCGTCGAAGTCGGGCGCGAGCATCTCGAGGTCGCTGACCGCGCTGCCGAACGGCTCGGACACCTTGCGGAAGTCATAGCTGCTCGCGCTGCCCTCGCGGAAGCTCCAGACGTGGCGGTGGAGCTTCGCATCGAGGCTGCTCGACGCGGTCAGGACATCGGTGATGCCGTCGTTGTCGACGTCGCCGATCGCGAGGCCGAGGCGCGAGCTTGCGCCCGCGGCGTTGCCGTACACGGCCGAGGGATCGGCACCGTGGCCACTCGCGCCGGACGCATCGATTGCATAGACGAACGCCGGATGGTGGCCGCCCGACGTGCCCGCGTTGACGTTGATCGTGGTCGACCAGGTCTGCGTCGCGCCGCCGACTTCCTTCACGGTCAGGCTGACCGCGTGGCTGCCCGTGGTGAAGCTGCGCACCGGGTTGGTCTCGTGCGAGATCGAACCGCCGAAGTCCCAGGTGTGGCTTTCGATCACGCCGTGCGCGGTGCTCGTGAATTGCACGCTGCGCACGCCGGGTGCCTCGCTTCCGAGCGGCGCGAGCGTCTGCCAGGCGAATCCCGCCGCGAGGCGCACCTTCGCATCGTTGGCCGACCACGACAGTCCGCCCGTGGCGTCGGGCGCATCGACCTTGCCGTTCTCGATGCCCGCACGCGCGACGATGATCCGGTTTCCGATCGGATTCGAGCCGCCATTGAGCGCCGCGATCGTCATCGCGTAGGCGGGCGGCAACGGCGCGTACTGGAAGCCGGGAAACGCCCAGGTGTAGATCTCGTGGAAGCGGCTCGAATCGTGGCTGCCGCCGTTGCCGAGCGCGACGCCCAGCACGTCGTTGGTCGCGACGTCGCGCGTCGTCTCGAAATGGAACAGGCGCTGGCCGATCGCGCTGAAGTAGTCCCACCCGCCGATGATGGAACTCCGTCCCAGGATCGTCGGCGCGACCACGAGTTCGGCCGCCGCGGTGTCGACGAGATCGCCTGCCGCCACCTGCAGCATCGGAATCCCGTCGATCCAGCGCGTGCCCGGAAGTGGATTCGGGTCCGTGTCGGTCGCGAACAACGCGATCGCATTGCTGAAGCGCAGGCTGCCGACGTTGCCGACGCTGCCCGCATGAGTGAGCACGCCGGGCCATCGCGTGGCGAACTCGACGAGATCCATGTCGAGCGCGAGCGGGGCGAGGCCCGTGCCGACCAGCACGACCTGGTCACGCCCGTCGAGCAGGAAGTCGCCAACCGCCATGCGCGGGCTGGCGCCACTGCCCGACGGCGCGGTCCAGTTGCCGGACGGCGCGTCCGGTGCGTCGAGGATCCCGCCGTCGTCGCTGCCGCGCAGGAACACGATCCGCGTGCTGCCTCCGTTCTGCCACGACAGCGCGAGTTCCTGGCGCCCGTCCTGCGAGCCGTCGAAGTCGCCCGCCTTGATGTCGATGCTGTCGGCGACGACGCCTTCGGCGTAGCTCCAGGTGTCGATCAGTTGCGCAGTCGGCTCGAATCCCGACGCGCGCGTGTAGATGCCGACGGACACGCCGCTTCCGTTGCTGAACGCAACCGCGACTTCATCCCGCCCGTTGCCGTCGAGGTCGACGTGCGTCCCCTTCTGGAACGGGACGGCCGGCAGGCTTCCCTGCACGAGGCCGGTGCGAAAGACCGGCTCGACAGGATCCGGATTGCCGGCGGTGCCAGGCCGGAATTCCTCGAAGAACTGCCCGGCCGCGCCGCCCGTCAGGTAGATCGGCTCGATGTCGCGCGCGAACGGAATGCTGAGGCCGAACGGCGTTTCCTCGCAGTCGATGCCCATCGGCACCGGAGTGGCGGGTGGGGCCTGCGAGGCCGTGGCGGGCAGGCTCAGCATGGCCGCGAGAAGGCGGCACGCGAGGCCCGCGGCACCGTTGGTGACGCGACCGCCCGGTGCGGGTCGGCCCTCTGGCCGCGCGCTGCGGCGCGTCGGCCGGGCGCTGTGGATCATGTCCATGGTATTCCCCTGAAGTGCCTGCGATCGGATACGCGCAGGACAGCAGCGGGGAGGATCATTCGAAACACGCACAGGAACGTCGACGCCGGGAGTTGCGCGAAGAGCCGGGGCTGAAGCCCTCCCACGACGCGGATGGCCGCGCCGGCCGCGCTGCGCGCGGCCTGCCTACGAGCGTGGTCGTCGCTGGATCAGGGAACGACCCGGTCGATCACGAGTTCGATCGGTTCGGTGCGCGTGGTCGCGATCGGAGCGGACAACACTTCGAGGTCGCCACTCGACGGCGTCGCATCGCCCGACTTCGACACGCGCGCGCCGATCACCACCTGCGGAAACATCGACAGCTTCATGTCGGGCAGCATGCCCTTGCTTTCGTCGAGCGTGACCGTCAGCGGCAGTCGCGAGGCCGGGAGGCGTTCGATCGCGAGCGGCATCGGAGGCCCGCTCGCGGCGCGCGCGAACACGAACAGCGTGGCCTCCGGGTCGAGCTGGCCTGCGAGCATGGGGTCCAGCGAGACCTCGACCACGAGTCGCGGTGCAGCTGCGGACGCGGTGGGCGGCGCCTGCGTCGCGGGAGCCGGCGTGGCGACGTCGGTGTCGCCTTGCGCGGGCGCGCTGCCGTCGCGGCGCGCCGTCGCATCGGCGATCTGCTGCTTCACGCTCTCGGCGACCGTGGATCCCGGTTCGAGCAGCGGCAGCAGCGTGTTCCAGCGCGCGATCGCGGCGTCGTAGTCCGCGGCCTGGAAGTCGCTGATGCCGAGCAGCCACAGCGCGCGCTGGTTGGTCGCATCGCTGCGCAGCGCGCGTTCGAGCAGTTCGCGCGATTCGCCGATGATGCGGCGCTCGGGGTTCGTCATCGCGAGGGCCTGCGCGTACTCGACCGCGACCACCGGATGCTCGGGCGCGACTTCGTGTGCGCGCTTGAGCGCCGCGAGTGCTTCGGTCGGGCGATCGGTGGACTGGTACGCGCGCGCGAGCAGGATCCAGCCTTCGATGTCGTCGGGCTTCTGTTCGAGGCGAGCCGACAACATCGCGATCGCCTCGCCCATGTCCGGTCCGCCTTCGCCGCCGGCGCCGGGCGCCGCCACCAGGTTGGCCGGGTCGAGTGCCTGCGGCGTGCCGACCAGGCGGTACATCAGCAGCGCCGTCGCAGGCAGCAGCAGCGCGATCGAGAGCACCGCGACGAAGGCCGCGCGCGAGGGCGCGGGCTTGCCGGACGCGGGTGCGAGCGCGGCGCGCTTTCGGGCGTGTTCGTCCGCATCGATCACGCCCGCGGCGAGCGCCTCGTCGAGCGCGCGCGACTGCCGCGTGGCGGGTTCGGCTCCAGCGGAGCGCCCATGGCGCAGCAGTGGAAGCAGCACGAAGGCGAGCGCGCCGGCGAGCATCGCCGCCACGCACAGGAAGAACATCGTCGTCATCACCAATCGTCCTCGACGTCGCCGGCCGGGCGCGCGCTGCGCGTGGAATCGGTGACCGCCGCGCGTGCGCGCCGGCGCACGGTCATTGCGACGCCGGCGGCGCCGGCGGCCAGCACCAGCAACGGCCCGAACCACAGCAACCAGGTTCCGCCGCGCAGCGGGGGGTCGTACAGCACGAACTCGCCGTAGCGCGCGGTCAGCCAGGTCTTGATCTCCTCGTCCGACTTGCCGCTGCGCATCTGCTCGAACACGTCGCGACGAAGGTCCGCCGCGAGCGGCGCGGAGGAGTCGTTGAGGCTCTCGTTCTGGCACACGAGGCAACGCAGCTGCTTGGTCAAGGCCTGGAAGCGCAGTTCCTCGGCACGGTCCGCGAACGGCAGCGGATCGACGCCGGCGCGTGCGCCGAACGCGGCGGCCAGGGCGACTGCGAACACCAGGGCATGCAGCCATCGCGTCATCGCGCAGCCTCCTTCAAGGCCGCGATCCGCGGCAGCAGCTCTTCGGCGATCACGCGTGGCGTGATCGGGCTGATGTACTTGTAGCGGATCACGCCGTTCGCATCGACGAGGAAGGATTCGGGTGCACCGGTCACGCCGAAGTCGATCGCGACGTCGCCGGGATAGTCCGCGATCACGATGTCGTAGGGATCACCGTACTGCGCGAGCCAGCGTTTGGCGTCGTCCGGTTCGTCCTTGTAGTTGAAGCCGACCAGCTTGATGCCGAGGCGCTTGCCCTCGCGCATCAGGATCGGGTGTTCGTCACGGCAGGCCACGCACCAGCTGCCGAACACGTTGAGCAGGTAGGGCTCGCCCGCGAGGTCGGCGCTGCCGAACGTCGATTGCGGCTCGTACAGCCTGGGCAACGCGAACGCAGGAGCCGGCTTGTCGATCAGCGGCGAGGGCACCGCGCGCGGATCGTTGTGCTGGTTCCACCAGATGCCGAATCCGAGCAGCGCGAGGATCAGCACGAAGCCGATCAGGGGAAGCAAGCGTGCATTCATGCGGGCGAGCCGGGATTCGCGATTCGGGATTCGGGATGCGGTGCACCGGGACTGGTGCGGACTGCGGTGCCTTCCCCGATTCCCGTTCCCGCTTCGCCAAGCTCCGCCTTCACGCGAAAGCGCCGATCGGCGGCCGTGACGAAGCCACCCAGCATCATGAAGAGCGCGCCGAGCCAGATCCAGCGCACCAGCGGTTTGACGTAGATGCGCACGGCCCAGGCGCCGTCGCTGCCGACCGGTTCGCCGAGCGCGACGTAGACGTCACGGAACAGGCCCGGCGCGATCGCGGCTTCGGTCTGCGGCTGGCGCGTGCGCGTGTAGATGCGCTTCTGCGGATGCAGCGTCGCCACTTCGGTGCCGGCGCGCGAGACCACGATCGTGCCCTGGTCGGCGCTGAAGTTCGGACCTTCGGCATGCTCGACGCCGTCGAAGCGGAACTCGTACGCGCCGACCGCGATCGATTGTCCCGATGCGAAGCGCAGGTCCTTTTCGACGCTCGTCGATTCGACCACCAGCACGCCCGCGACGAACAGCGCGACGCCGAAGTGCGCGAGGATCATGCCGAGCATCTCGGGCGTGTAGCGCCGGCCGGCCGGCGCCTTGCGCCAGCGCGAGAGCGCGTAGAGCAGGATGCCGAGGCCGACCCAGAACGATGCGGCGACGCCGATGATCGCCTTCAATGGCAACCCGCGCGCGAACACCGCGGCCAGTACCGCGGCGGCGAGCGCGAGCAGCAGCGCCGGGCGCAGCGCGCGCAGCGTGGCGCCGAGGTCGCCGCGGCGCCACTTGAGGAACGGGCCGAACGGCATCAGCAGCACCACCGGGATCATCAGCAGCGTGAACATGAAGCCGAAGTAGGGCGGTCCGACCGAGATGCGGCCGAGGTCGAGCGCCTCGCCGAGCAGCGGGTACAGCGTGCCGAGCAGCACCATCGCCGCCGCGCACGCGAACATCAGGTTGTTGACGAGCAGGGCGGTCTCGCGCGACGCGCCTGCGAACGGTTCGCCTCCTGCGACCTTCGGCGCGCGCAGCGCATACAGCAGCAGCGTGCCGCCGATCACGATCGCGAGGAACACGAGGATGAACAGGCCTCGTTCCGGATCCGCCGCGAACGAATGCACGCTGGTGAGGATGCCCGAACGCACGAGGAATGCGCCGAGCAGCGACAGCGAGAACGCGAAGATCGCGAGCAGCAGCGTCCAGGCCTTGAACGAGCCGCGTTTCTCGGTGACGGCCTGCGAGTGGATCAGCGCGGTGCCGACCAGCCACGGCATGAACGAGGCGTTCTCGACCGGGTCCCAGAACCACCAGCCGCCCCAGCCGAGTTCGTAGTACGCCCACCACGAGCCGAGCGCGATGCCGAGCGTGAGGAAGCCCCAGGCGACGTTCGTCCACGGACGCGACCAGCGCACCCAGCGCTGGTCGAGCGAACCGCCGAGCAGGGCCGCGATCGCGAACGAGAACGCGACCGAAAAGCCGACGTAGCCGAAATAGAGCATCGGCGGATGCACGATCAGGCCGAAATCCTGCAGCAGCGGATTGAGGTCGTGGCCGTCGGCCGGCATCGGCAACTCGCGCGCGAACGGGTTGGACGTGATCACGCAGAACAGCAGGAAGCCTGCCGAAAGGAAGCCGAGCACGCCGAGCACACGCGCCATGAAGTCGTCGGGCAGGTTGCGGCTCAGCGCCGCGACCGCGAGCGTCCAGATGTTCAGCACGAGGATCCACAGCAACAGCGAGCCCTCGTGAGCGCCCCAGACCGCCGAGTAGCGGTAGTACCAGGGCAGCAGCGAGTTCGAGTGCTGGGCGACGTAGGCGACCGAGAAATCCTGGCTCACGAACGCCCAGGTCAGCAGCGCGAACGCGATCGCGACGAATACCGCCTGTCCCGCGACCGCGGGCCGCGCGACCGCCATCAACGCGCGGTTGCCGGTCTGCGCGCCGATCAGCGGCAGCACGCATTGCACCAGCGACAGCAGCAGGGCGAGGATCAGGGCGAATTGGCCGAGTTCGGGCAGCATGGCGTGCGCGTCTGGCGGAAAACCGCGAGTTTACGCGGTTTCGCCGAGCCGCTGGCCGGGGCGTCTTGCCGCAATGCAAGCATCGCCCTTGCAGGCTGGACGGCCGCAGGCCGGCCGGCGCTCTTGGGTCGTCGGCACGCCGAAAGAGGCCGGCCGCGCTGCGCGCGCCCAGCCCGGGAAAGCACGCGGGTCAGCGCTTCATCGCCTGCAACCACGCCGCAAGCGCCTGCGCATCGTCGTCGCCGAGGCGCTGCGCGACGCCGTGCATGATGCGGTCGTTGCTGGTGATCAGGTTCTCGTCGTCGCGGTAGTCCTTCAGCCTTTGCGCGACGTAGGCCGCATGCTGGCCGCGCAGCGGCGGATACAGGCGGTATCGCGGGTCGGAGTCCGCCAGCGGATGGCCTCTGGCGTCGACGCCGTGGCAACCGGCACAGGGCGGTATGCCCGCAGCCGCGTCGCCTTCTCGGAAGATCCGTGCAGCGCGTCCGTCGTCGGCACCCTCGCCCGCGACGGGCGAGATCGGCGGCTGCGACGCGTACCACGCCGCATAGTCGCGCAGGTCCTGGTCGCCGAGCGTCATGACCAGCGCGGTCATCGGCGACTCCGGGTTCGCTTCGCGCTGGAACTCCACGAGTTGCCAGTACAGGTATTCGGCCGGCATCCCGCCGATGCTCGGGAAGATCGGCACCGGCGACACGCCATCCTTGCCGTGGCAGGCGCTGCAGGCTTCGAGGCGGTCGCGCACGGCCTCCGCATTGCCATGGACCGGTCCGGTGTCGCGCAGGTCGAGGAAGCCGGGTGGCAACGCATGCGCGACCGCGGGCATGGCGAGCAGCAAGGCTGCGATCCGGGCAAGGCAGGGGCTGCGCAGGTTCATCGCATCGTCCTCACAACGCGACCCGCAGCAGCAGGCCGACCATGTTCGCGTCGTAGCTGTCGGGGCCGCCGTCGGCATAGACGCGATGGTCGATCACGCGCACGCGGTCGAAGCCGTCGTAGTGCCAGTCGCGGATGCTCGCACGCTCGTAGTAGTCGAACAGCCGCAGCGACACGCGCTCGTGCAGTGGAAACGTGACCCCGATGTCGAGCGCGTTGACGCGCCAGCTCATCGGCGGGAAGCGGTCGATGCCGAGCGCGCCGTCGGAGAAGTACGCGAGCGCGACCGGCGATGCGAAGCGGTAGCGGGTGATCCCGCGCGAATGGAGGCTGTTCCAGCCCGCATCGAATCGCACCTTGCCGAAGGCGTGCCGCAACGTCGCGCCGGCATTGTGGTTGCGCTGTTCGTCGTTCACCCACCAGCGCCCTTCGAGCGGATAGGTCGCGCCGCCGAGCGTCGGGTCGTCGCCGTTCTCGAGGTCGTTGATGTTCGCGATGTCGAGCCTGGATCGATCGTAGCCATAGTAGACGCTCGCGCTCGTGCGCGGAGAGGGCTGCCATTCCCATTGCAGCGTGAGGCCGAGCGTGTCGTAGCCCTGGCGGCCGAGTTCGGCGTCGTACTCGTTCCACTCGCCGCGCAGCGAAGCGCCCAGCGTCATGTCGGCGCGCGGCGTGAACGTCGCCATCAGGTCGAGCTTGTGCTGGTCGCGGCTGGACACGTCGTACTTGCGCAGCGCATCGACCGTGTGCGCGAGCACGCCGCCTGGAGGCGCGATGAATCCGGGCAGCGACATCGAGAACGTGTGCTCGTACGGATCGTGGTTGTAGCGGTCGCCGTCCTGCGTCAGCCATGCGTAGTTCGCGCGGAACGTGAGCCAGTCGAGCGCGCGATTGACCCAGGTCAGCTTGAGGCCGTGCGCGTCGACCTCGCGGCGTTCGCGGTGGGTCGGCTCGAAGCGGTTGAACGTGTAGGTCGCGCCGAGCGTGTCGTGCGTCCCGAGTTTCCAGTCCGTCGCGAACGTCGCCTCGGTGGTCTCGAGGTCGAGTGCGAGGCTGCGCACGCGCGTCACGTTGGACGCATTGCCGAACGGATCCCAGAACCCGATCTCGCCGGGAACCACGCTGCCCTGTGCGCCGTTCTCGCTGACGTAGCCGTACTGGCCCGTGCGCGGATTGAACGCGAGGTACGTGTCGCGATAGTCCTCGCGGTTCCAGCGCAGGCTGCCGCGCAAGGTGAGGTCGCCCGACGGCTGCAGCACGATGCGGCCATCGAACAAGCTCGTGTCGATCTGCATGTCGGCCGAGCGCCGCGAAAGCGCATCGGGCGTGTTCCAGTCGGCGCAGTCGAACAGGAACGGATTGTGTGGACCGAGCGCGAGGCTGCCGTCGAGGCCGATGCCGAATACGCCCTGGCACGCGATCGGCGCGATCAGGTCGTCGTCCTGGCGCATGCGCCCGCCGGATGCAGTGAGCGAGAGTTCGCCATTGAGCGGCAGCTTGCGCGTGAAGGTCGCCTTGAGGTTGTGGTAGTCGTTGTCGGGCTCGGTCGCGAACTGGCCGGTCGTCAGCGGCGCCGACACCGCGCCCGGCACCACCGGGTAGAGCGCGTACGGCGTCTCGTAGGTGAAGCGCGTATGCGCGTCGCGGTAGAACGAGCCGACGTAGCCGAGGTCCATGCGCCAGACCGGGCCGGCGAAGCGCAGCCCGCCGTTGAGGTTCACGGTCGAATCATCGATTGGTCGCAGGGTCTCGAAGATGCCGCCGTTTCCCGGGAACGGGAAGTTGAAGAAGAACGTGCCTCCGAACGGGCGTGCGCCCTTGCGATCTTCGTTGGTCGCGTTCGCGTAGAGCGTCCAGCGCGGCGTCAGGAACAGGCTGAATCCGATGCCCTGTTTCTCGCGCGTGACCGACAGCGTGCGCGTCGGTGCCGCCGCGTGCGCGGCGGCGACCTCGGCCGGCGTGCTGCCGGCCGGCACCAGCGGCGCGACCAGCGTGAGTCCGTTGCCGCCGACGCCGTTCCAGATCGACTTCGCGTCGTCGCTGAGCACGTTCGGCATGTCGCGCAGGAACGCCTGCACCTTGAAGCTGCCGGCGCGGCCGAACACGGCCTGGTAGTACTCGTCGTCGTCGCTGATGCGGCTCGCGCGGACGTTCGCGTAGCGGCCGTCGTCGGGTCGCTCGAGCGTGTAGTCGAGCAGGCCGAGGATCAGCCCGCTGTCCCAGTCGACGTAGCGGTTCCACTGCGCATTGTGGTCATCGCCGCTGGTGGCGATCGCGCCGACCTCGAGCACGCCATGGCCGATCCAGTCGCCGCGTTCGCGCGTCGCTGCGGGTTCGATCGGACACTGGTACAGGTTGCCGCTTGGCGTGCGGCGCTGGCCTGGCGCCAGCCAGCTGGTGCCGCGTTCATCGGGAGCGCCGATCGACACACCCGCATCGGGATGCAGGCGGTTCGCGCGCCAGGTGTCCACGCCGACGCCGCTGTCGGCGTGGGCCGGCATCGTGGCCGCGACCGCGAGCGCGAGCGGAAGCAGGCGGAGCGTACGGTGCGGCAGGCAATCGCGCATGGTCGTCCTCCCCGGGTCATTCGTGGAAGCGCGGGCCCGACGGCGCATTCGAGCCGTGGATGTTCGCGTGGCACGTGATGCACGCGCGCCCCATCAGGCGTTCGTCCGGATGCGGGCCGGTCGCGAGCGATGCCGGCGTCTGCAGGTCGTTCGGATGGCGCTGGTGCGAGTGGCACTGCTGGCACAGGAACGGGATCGGCGCGACCAGCAGCGCATGCTGGTTCGAGCCATGCGGCGTGTGGCAGGTGAGGCAATTCGTGCGTACCGGCGCATGCTCGAACAGGAACGGACCGCGCTTCTCGGCATGGCACTGGTAGCAGGTCTCGTTGACGGTGTTGGTCTTCAATAGCGGCGCCGTCAGCGAACCGTGCGGGTTGTGGCAGTCGACGCAGCTCATCTGGCCCTCGGGCAGCGGCATGTGGGAGCGGCGGTCGAACTGCATGCGCACGTCGCGATGGCATTGCGCGCAGGTGTCGTTGATCGAACCGCGCGCGAGCGAACCCTCGGCCGAGAACTTCGCCATCGGGTTGTGGCAGTCGCTGCAGGAAAGGTCGTTGCGCT
>DAIOWG010000017.1:15159-19233 GCA_036758645.1 Dokdonella sp.
GCGAACGCTTCAATGCCTTGATCGCGGCGGGAGAGGAAGCGGGGCGCGAAGCGGGCGTTGCGCTGGTGCACCGAGCCGCGCCAGTGGTCGCGCGGGCCGCCTTCGTGGCAGGTGAGGCAGGTGCGCGTCTGCACCTCGATCGGCGTCTGCGAGCCCTGGGTGTAGCCGATGATCAGGCCCCGGGTGGTCGGCTGCTGCGCGTGTGCCGAACCCGCGCCATGGCAGGTTTCGCAGACCGGGATCGAGGCGTCGGCCTTGTTCGCTGCATGCAGGCCGAGCGCGTGGAAGGTGTGGGTGAAATGCTCGGCTTCGAGCTGGTGGCAGCTGATGCACATGCGTTCGCCGATCGCCGTCGCGTCCGGTGCAGCCGGGTTGTCGGCGACGCGCGCGAGCGCGAACCCGGGGGCGGCGATCAGGTCGCGTCGTGTCGCGGCGACCGCATCGCCGGAAAGATCACTGGAGGGCAGCGACCGCGACAGCTCCGCGCGATCCTGCTGCGCGATCGCCAGCGGCGCGAACGCGGCCAGCAGCCATGCGAATGCGGCGATGCGCCGCGTGCGTGCTTCCCGGACCTGCGCCATGCGATCTCCCCGACACTCGTGGCTCCGGAGGTCCGCATGCGGGCCGTCCGGTCGATCGGCTGCAACGTGTCGCCGCCAGTCTCCACCCGCGGGGCGCGGATGTACAGCGCCCCGCGCGCGGGCAGACGTGGTGTTGTGTACCGCGAGAGGCGTCGCAGGTTGCGTGTGCGGTCGAACGCGTCCGCGGTCGCGGCGGAGACCGGCGGCCTCAGGCGTGCCCGCCGACGTCGGGTGTCGCGAGCTCGAGCTTCTCGAGTTCCTGCGCGACCGCATCGGGAGAGCGCGTGTACGGCGCGAGCAGGTGGTAGAACGCGGGTACCACGAACAGCGAGAGCAGGGTCGAGAACGACACGCCGAACACCACGACGATGCCGATCGTCGCGCGGCTCGCCGAGCCTGGCCCGCCTGCGACCACCAGCGGTATCGCGCCGACCACGGTCGCGATCGAGGTCATCAGGATCGGGCGCAGGCGCACGCGCGCGGATTCGATGATCGCCTCGCGCACGCTGCGACCCTGGTCGCGGAGCTGGTTCGCGAACTCGACGATCAGGATGCCGTTCTTCGCCGCGAGGCCGACCAGCATCACGATGCCGATCTGGCTGAACAGGTTCAGCGTGCCTCCGGTGAGCGCGAGGCCGATCAGTGCGCCGAGCACGCCGAGCGGCACCGTGAGCATGATCACGAGCGGGTGGATGAAGCTCTCGAACTGCGCCGCGAGCACGAGGTAGACCACCAGCAACGCGAGTGCGAACGTCAGCAGCACCGCGCCGCCGGCCTTGAGGTATTCGCGCGAGAGTCCCTTCCAGTCGACCTGCGCCTGCTCGGGCAAATCCTCGGCAACGACCTGTTCGAGCCAGGTGATCGCCTCGCCGAGCTCGTAGCCGGGCACCAGCCCCGCGCTGATCGTGATCGCGCGCTGCCGGCCGAAGCGGTTGAGGCTGCCGGCCTCGGCGAGCTCGCTGATCGTGACGAGGTTCGACAGCGGCACCAGTCCGTCGCTGCCGCGCACCTGGATCGCGGCGAGGTCGGCGGGTTCGGCGCGGTTCTCGGCGCCCGCCTGCACCATCACGTCGTATTCCTGCCCGTCCTGCACGAACGTCGTGACGCGCCGCCCGCCCATCATCGTCTCCAGCGCGTGCCCGATGTCCGACACGCTGACGCCGAGGTCGGAGGCGCGCGCGCGGTCGATCTGCACGCGCATCTGCGGCTGCGTCTCGCGATAGTCGGACTCGACCGCGTAGAGGCCCGGGTTGTCCTCCATCTTCTGCATCAGGACGTCGCGCCATCCTGCGATCTCGGCGTAGTCGACGCCGCCGAGCACGACCTGCAGCGGCTGACCGCGGCCACCGACGAGCGCGCGGCCCGCACGCGGCATCGCACGCACGCCGGCCAGGTGCTCGAACTCGCCGCGCAGGTGCTCGACGATGTCGTCGGTCGCGACGTCGCGCTTGTCCCAGCTTTCCAGGAACACGATCACGCGGCCGGTGTGCATCGAGGTCACGCCCCAGCCACCCGGGACGCGCGTGTTGTAGCGCAGGATCGGCTTGCCCTCGCCGGCATTGGCCGCGAAGATCGCTTCGACCTGCTTCATCTGCTCGACCGTGTAGTCGAAGCCCGCGCCTTCCGGTCCCTCGACCGACACCGAGAACACGCCGCGGTCCTCCGATGGCGCGAGTTCGGACGGCACCATGCGGAACAGCAACGCGCTCGCGGCGAGCGCGGCGAGCATCAGCGCACCGAACAGCCACGGACGCGCGACGTGGCGCTCGAGCAGGCGCGTGTAGCCGCGCCCGAGCGCATCGAGGCGCGCGCCGATCCATCGGTGCAGCGCGTTGGACTTCTCCTCGCTGCGCGGGCGCACGAGGATCGAGGACATCATCGGCGTCAGTGTCAGCGCGACGAACGCCGAGATCGCGACCGCGCCCGCGAGCGCGACCGAGAGTTCGCGGAACAGGCGCCCGGTGCTGCCCTCCATGAAGCCGATCGGCAGGAACACCGCGATCAGCACCGTGGTCGTCGCGATCACCGCGAACGCGACCTGGCGCGTGCCGCGTCGCGCGGCGACCAGGCGCGGTTCGCCGAGATCGGCGCGGCGCTGGATGTTCTCGAGCACGACGATCGCGTCGTCGACCACGAGGCCGATCGACAGCACCAGCGCGAGCAGGGTCAGCAGGTTGATCGAGTAGCCGAACAGGTACAGCGGCAGCAGCGCGGCGACCAGGCACACCGGCACCGTCAGCGACGGGATCAGCGCCGCGCGCAGGCTGCCGAGGAACAGCCAGATCACGAACACGACGAGCAGCACCGCTTCGGCCAGCGTCGCGTAGACGCGCTCGATCGAGGCCTCGATGAACAGCGTGTCGTCGTAGGCGACGAAGATCCTGGTTCCGCTCGGCAGCGATGGCTGGATGCGTTCGGCCTCGGCACGCGCCGCGCGCGCCACGTCGAGCGCGTTCGCGGTCGAGGTCTTGACGATGCCGAGGCCGATGTTCGGCTGGCCGTTGCTCCTGTAGTACTCGCGCCGGTCGACCGAGGCGAGTTCGACCTTCGCGATGTCGCGCAGCCGCACCACGTACTCGTTCGGCGACGCCTCGCCGCGAGCGAGGTCGCGCAGCTGCGAGAGGTTGCCTCCCGATCCGCGTCGGATCGGAAGCTCGGCGAAATCCGCGGGTTCTCGGTACTCGCGCGCGAGACGCAGCGTGAATTCGCGTGTCTGCGACTCGAGCCGACCGGCGGGCAGCTCGATGTTTTCCTGGCGCAACGCGCTCTCGACGTCGTTGACGGTGATGCCGCGCGCGGCCATCGCGTCGCTGTCGAGCCAGATGCGCATCGCGTAGCGCTGCGCGCCGCCGACGCGGACCTGCGCGACGCCGTCCATGCTCGAGAGGCGGTCGACGATGTAGCGCTCGGCGTAGTCGGTGAGCTGCAGCGCGTCCATGCCGGTGCTGCTCATGTTGAGCCAGATCACCACGTCGGAATCGCTGTTGGCCTTCTCGACCTCGGGCGGGTCGGCCTCGTCGGGCATGCGGTCGGCGACGTCGCTGATCGCGTCGCGCACGTCGTTGGCGGCCGCCTCGATGTCGCGCTCGAGCGAGAACTCGATGTTGACCGAGGAGCGCCCGTTGACGCTCGTCGATTCGATCGTCTCGATGCCTTCGATGCCCGACAGCGTGTCTTCGAGCAACTGCGTGACGCGCGTCTCGACCACCGCGGCCGAAGCACCCGGGTAGTTCACGTCGACCGACACGATCGGCGGATCGATCGCGGGCAGTTCGCGCAAGCTCAGGCGCGTGAATGCCATCACGCCGAGCACGATCAGCAGCAGGCTCAGCACGGTCGCGAACACCGGGCGCCGGATCGACAGGTCGGACATGTTCATCCGCGGACCCCGCAGCCGGAGCACGCGGATTGCGCGCGCATGGAACTCGTGCCGGGCGTGCCGAGTTCAATCACCGGCATCGTCCTCGTCCGTCGCAGCGGCATCTTCACTCGT
>DAIOWG010000018.1:0-1544 GCA_036758645.1 Dokdonella sp.
GGAATCGGGAACCGGGACTCGTATAAGCGCGGAGCAGTTCCTTCAGGGAAGGGAGCGGGCACTCGGCAGGCGCAGGAAGCTTCTCTTGCCCGTTGCCGATTCCCTATTCCAGATTCGCTGCCTTGTTCGCCTCGACGTGCGCCGACAGCGCACGCAGGCTGCCGAAGATCTGCTTGTTGTCGGGGTTGTCCGAGCGCAGCTGGAAGCCGTAGCGCTTGGACACCGCGAGCGCGAGCTCGAGCGCGTCGATCGAATCGAGGCCGAGGTCGCCGCCGAACAGCGCGCCGTCGGGAGCGATCGCCTCGGGCTGCACCCAGTCGATGTTGAGGCTCTCGACGATGAGTTCGGCGAGTTCGCGTTCGGCGGGCGTTTGCGCGGCGCTGGCGTTCGTGTCCATGGTTCAGCTTCGGTCGGAGCGGGGCATCCGCCCAGTGTATCATCCGCGACCGCCCGCCCTGCCCGCGCCTCGCCGTCCCGTACCCGTCCCATGTCGATGCCGCTGCCCGAACCCGTCGCACCCCTGGCGATCCGCTACGCGCCCGCGTCGGATGCGCTGGCGCCGGATGTGCTCGCCGCGATCGGCTTCGGTGCGCTCGCGCGCGATGCGGATCCGCGCCGGCTGCAGGTCGGACTCGAGGTCTGTGCCGGTTCCGAAGGCCGCGTCGAGATCTGGCGCGGGATCGGACCGGCGAGATGCGGTCGCGAAGGCGACCTTGCCTGGAGCACCGACGGCGAGCACCTGTATTTCGCGATCGAGGTCGACGAGGCGGCCCATGGCGGCGTCGAGGCCGCGGCCGAACATGCCTACCGCACGGTCTGCGCGTTCGTCGGCGCATCGGCGACGCCGCATTTCCTGCGCCTGTGGAATTACCTCGATGCGATCAATCTCGGCGAGGGCGACGAGGAACGCTATCGACGCTTCTGCGCCGGTCGCGCGCGCGGCATGGACGCGCGCATGCACGCAAGCTACCCGGCCGCGACCGCGATCGGCCGGCGCGACGGGCAGCGCGTACTGCAGGTCTACGGACTCGCCGCGCGCGTCGCCGGCCGCGCGATCGCGAATACGCGCCAGGTCAGTGCATGGCGCTATCCGCGCCAGTACGGACCGACCGCGCCAACGTTCGCGCGCGGCATGCGCAGCGCCGACGCGCAACTCCTGATCTCGGGCACCGCGGCGGTGGTCGGGCACGCCTCGCGCCACGACGACGACCTCGCGGCGCAGGTCGCCGAGACGCTCGAGAACCTGCGCAGCCTGCTGGCCGAAGCCGGCGCCCGCGAAGGACTCGGTGCGCGCAGCCTGCTCAAGGCCTACGTGCGCCACCCGGCCGATGCCGAGGGTGTCGCGAACGCGCTGCGCGGCGCGGTGCCCGCGCTCGGCGACCTGATGCTGATCGCGGGCGACATCTGCCGCGGCGAGCTGCTCGTCGAAATCGACGGCGTGCACGCGCTCGACTGAGCGCGGCGCGCAGCTGTCGTAGGCTGGACGACGGAAGGTCGGCCGGCGCTTTGCGCACCGCTCGCGGCAACGGGCCGGCCGCGCTCCG
>DAIOWG010000018.1:1644-6719 GCA_036758645.1 Dokdonella sp.
CGTAGGCTGGACGACCGAAGGTCGGCCGGCGCTTTGCGCACCGCTCGCGGCAACGGGCCGGCCGCGCTCCGCGCGTCCAGCCTACACGTGCGACGCCTCTCTTCGTAGGCTGGACGACCGAAGGTCGGCCGGCGCTTTGCGCACCGCTCGCGGCAACGGGCCGGCCGCGCTCCGCGCGTCCAGCCTACACGTGCGACGCCTCTCTTCGTAGGCTGGACGACCGAAGGTCGGCCGGCGCTTTGCGCACCGCTCGCGGCAACGGGCCGGCCGCGCTCCGCGCGTCCAGCCTACACGTGCGACGCCTCTCTTCGTAGGCTGGACGACCGAAGGTCGGCCGGCGCTTTGCGCACCGCTCGCGGCAACGAGCCGGCCGCGCTCCGCGCGTCCAGCCTACACGTGCGACGCCTGGCTTCGTAGGCTGGACGACCGAAGGTCGGCCGGCGCGCTGCGCGCGTCGCGACTTCCGCCGCGAACCCGGGCAGCGCAGAATGGCGACCCGCGCATCGCCGCACCGAGGAGACGCACACGATGAAGACACGAGCCGCGGTCGCCTGGGAGGCCGGCAAACCCCTTTCGATCGAAGAGGTCGAGCTCGAGGGACCGCGCGCGGGCGAGGTGCTCGTGCGGATCGTCGCGACCGGCGTCTGCCACACTGATGCGTACACGCTGTCGGGCGCGGATCCCGAGGGCCTGTTCCCCGCGATCCTCGGCCACGAGGGTGGCGGGATCGTCGAGGAGGTCGGCGCGGGCGTCACCAGCGTGAAGCCCGGCGACCATGTGATTCCGCTCTACACACCCGAGTGCGGACGCTGCAAGTTCTGCCTCTCGGGCAAGACCAACCTGTGCCAGGCGATCCGCGTGACGCAGGGCAAGGGGCTGATGCCGGACGGCAGTTCGCGTTTCTCGATCGGCGGCAAGCCGGTGCTGCATTACATGGGCACGAGCACGTTCTCCGAATACACCGTGCTGCCCGAGATCGCGCTCGCGAAGATCAACCCGGCCGCGCCGCTCGACAAGGTCTGCCTGCTCGGCTGCGGCGTCACCACCGGCATCGGTGCGGTGCTCAATACCGCGAAGGTGACGCCGGGTGCGACCGTCGCGGTGTTCGGTCTCGGCGGCATCGGCATGTCGGTGATCCAGGGTGCGGTGATGGCGAAGGCCGCGCGCATCCTCGCGATCGACATGAACCCCGACAAGTTCGTGATGGCCAAGGCGCTCGGTGCGACCGACTTCATCAATCCGAAGGATCATCCCGGCACGCCGATCCAGCAGGTCATCGTCGACCTCACCGACGGCGGCGTCGACTACTCGTTCGAGTGCATCGGCAACGTCAACGTGATGCGGCAGGCGCTCGAGTGCTGCCACAAGGGCTGGGGCGAGTCGATCATCATCGGCGTCGCGGCCTCGGGCCAGGAGATCTCGACGCGGCCGTTCCAGCTCGTGACCGGTCGCGTCTGGCGCGGCTCGGCGTTCGGTGGCGTCAAGGGCCGCTCGCAGTTGCCGGGCTACGTCGACCGCTACCTCGCCGGCGAGATCCGCATCGACGAGTTCGTCTCGGCCGAGCTGCCGCTCGAGCGCATCAACGAGGCGTTCGACCTCATGCACGAGGGCAAGGTGATCCGTTCGGTGATTCGCTACTAGGGCGATCCATCCCGGATCGCCTCGTTCGGGACGAGAATCGGGGCCCGCCACGGATTCGGCTTCGGACTGTCCACGAGCGGCCGTCCATGGCCGCACTTTTCACAAGAGCCGAGTTTCCACCGGAGGCGCCATGAACCAGCCCATCCATCCCGCGATCGACAACGGCATCCCGCCCTCCGCCGACGGGTTCGCCGGCGGCATCCTTGTCTGCCGTTGCAGCACAGACCCGGTCGAGGTCCGCATCGGTTCGCAGACCGCGCACAACCATGCCTGCGGTTGCACGAAGTGCTGGAAGCCCCAGGGTGCGTTGTTCTCGCTCGTGGCCGTGGTGCCGCGCGACCAGCTCGACGTCACGCGCAACGGCGAGCGCCTCGAGGTCGTCGATCCCGACGCGACGATCCAGCGCCATGCCTGCCGCGATTGCGGCGTGCACCTCTACGGCCGCATCGAGAAGACCACGCATCCGTTCTACGGCCTCGACTTCGTGCACACCGAGCTGTCGCCGGATGCGGGCTGGTCGGCGCCGACGTTCGCCGCGTTCGTGTCCTCGATCATCGAGTCGGGCTTCGACCCCGCGCGCATGGGCGCGGTGCGCGCGCGCTTGCGCGAGCTCGGCCTCGAACCCTACGACTGCCTCTCGCCGCCGCTGATGGACGCGATCTCGACCCACGTCGCGAAAGCCGCCGGCAAATTGTAGGAGCCCACCCTGCGGGCGATGCGCGCAGGAAAAACCAGTTGCGCGACCGCATGCGGAATCGCGCGATCGCGCACGGGGTGCGCTCATGCGACGCGCGCCAGGTCCGGGCTTTGCGTAGGAGCCCACCCTGTGGGCGATCCGCGCAGGAATAACCAGTTGCGCGACCGCATGCGGAATCGCGCGATCGCGCACAGGGTGCGCTCATGCGACGCGCGCCAGGTCCGGGCTTTGCGTAGGAGCCCACCCTGTGGGCGATGCGCGCAGAATGCGGGTTGCGCGACGCCGTGCGCGATCGCGCGATCGCGCACAGGGTGCGCTCCTACGGCGCGAACGTGCGCTGCTAGAATCGTGCGAGGGCCGCCGTTGCGGCCCTTCTCTTTTCTTCGGGACATCGCATGCAGAGCATCGAACAACGCATCGCGGCGGAGATCGCCGCGCAACCCGCTCAGGTCAAGGCCGCGGTCGAGCTGCTCGATGGCGGCGCGACCGTGCCGTTCATCGCGCGCTATCGCAAGGAAGCCACCGGTGGCCTCGACGACACGCAGTTGCGCCTGCTCGAGGAACGCCTCGGTTACCTGCGCGAGCTCGAGGACCGCCGCGAGGCGATCCTCGCGAGCATCACCGAGCAGGGCAAACTCGACGACGCGCTGAAGGCGCAGATCCTCGCGGCCGACACCAAGGCGCGGCTCGAGGACCTGTACCTGCCCTACAAGCCCAAGCGCCGCACCAAGGCGCAGATTGCGCGCGAGGCCGGGCTGGAGCCGCTCGCGATGGCCTTGCGCGAGGATCCGAACGTCGCGCCCGAGCAGCGAGCGGCCGCGTTCGTCGACGAGGCGAAGGGCGTGCCCGACATCAAGGCCGCGCTCGACGGCGCGCGCCAGATCCTGATCGAGACGATCGCCGAGGACGCCGCGCTGGTCGGCGCGCTGCGCGACTGGGTCTGGGAACGCGGACAGATCCGCGCGAAGCTCGTCGACGGCAAGGAAGCGGAAGGCGCGAAGTTCCGCGACTACTTCGACCATGCCGAGGCGATCGCGAAGATCCCTTCGCACCGCCTGCTCGCGTTGATGCGCGCGCGCAACGAAGGCGTGCTCGCGCTCGATCTCGCGCCGACCACCGACGCCGACCAGGGACACGCCGAAGCCGAAGGTCGCGTCGCCGCACACGCGGGGATCGCCGCGCGCGGACGCGCGGCCGACGCCTGGCTGCTCGACACCTGCCGCCTCGCCTGGCGCGTCAAGCTGCAGCTCTCGCTCACGCTCGACCTGTTCGCGCGCGCGCGCGAACGTGCCGAGGAGGAAGCGATCCGCGTGTTCGGCGACAATCCCAAGGACCTGCTGCTCGCGGCACCTGCGGGACCGAAGGCCGTGATGGGGCTCGACCCGGGCATCCGTACCGGCGTCAAGGTCGCGGTCGTCGACGCGACCGGCAAGCTGCTCGCGACCAGCACGGTGTATCCGCACGAGCCGCGCCGGCAGTGGGATGCCTCGCTCGCCGAGCTCGCCGCATTGTGCCTCAGGCACGGCGTCGAACTGATCGCGATCGGCAACGGCACCGCCTCGCGCGAGACCGACAAGCTCGCGGCCGAGGTGATCAGGAAGCTCGCCGATCCGCGACTGTCCAAGCTCGTCGTGAGCGAGGCGGGCGCCTCGGTGTATTCGGCCTCCGAGCTCGCGGCGAAGGAGTTTCCGACGCTCGACGTCTCGCTGCGCGGCGCGGTGTCGATCGCGCGGCGCCTGCAGGATCCGCTCGCCGAGCTCGTCAAGATCGAGCCGAAGGCGATCGGCGTCGGCCAGTACCAGCACGACGTGAACCAGGTGCGCCTCGCGCGCGCGCTCGACGCGCGCGTCGAGGACTGCGTGAACGCGGTGGGCGTCGATGTCAACACCGCTTCCGCGCCGCTGCTCGCGCGCGTCGCCGGGCTCTCCTCGACGGTCGCCGAGAACCTCGTGAAATACCGGGACGAGCACGGCGCATTCGCGACGCGCCAGGCGCTGAAGAAGGTGCCGCGCCTCGGCGACAAGGCGTTCGAGCAGTGCGCGGGCTTCCTGCGCATCCCGCACGGCGACGATCCGCTCGATGCGGGCGGCGTGCATCCGGAGAGCTACCCGGTGGTCGAGCGCATCATCAAGGCGTGCGGGCGGGACGTGCGTGGACTGATCGGCGACAGTGCGTTCCTGCGCACGCTCAAGGCCGAACAGTTCGCCGACGAGCGTTTCGGCCTGCCGACCGTGCGCGACATCCTGAAAGAGCTCGAGAAGCCGGGCCGCGATCCGCGCCCCGAGTTCGTCGCGCCGTCGTTCGCCGATGGGGTCGAAGACGTGAAGGACCTCGTCGTCGGCATGGTGCTCGAAGGCCGCGTGACCAATGTCGCCGCATTCGGCGCGTTCGTCGACGTCGGCGTGCACCAGGACGGCCTCGTGCATGTGTCGGCGTTGTCGCACCAGTACGTGCGCGACCCGCGCGAAGCGGTCAAGGCCGGCGACATCGTCAAGGTCAAGGTGATGGAAGTGGACCTGCAGCGCCAGCGCATCGCGCTCAGCATGCGCCTCGACGACGTGCCGGGCGAAGCGCGCACGCCACGCGGTGGTCGCGAAGAACGCGGCTCCGGCAGCGCACCGCGCATTCGCCCACCCGCGAAACCCGCGGCGCCATCCGCAGGCGGCGCGCTCGCCGACGCATTCGCTCGCGCCCTGAAGCGCCCGTAGGCTGGACGACCGCAGGTCGGCCGGCGCTT
>DAIOWG010000018.1:6819-18915 GCA_036758645.1 Dokdonella sp.
TCGCTCGCGCCCTGAAGCGCCCGTAGGCTGGACGACCGCAGGTCGGCCGGCGCTTTTCGTCACGGATCGAGCGTCGGCAGGCGCTGGCGCAGCTTCGTGAAGCCTTCCCAAGGATCCTTGCGCAACGTCTTTGCGCGCCGTTGCGCGCGCGCAAGGTCGAAGTCGGCGCCGCTGCGCGATCGACCCAGTTCGGTCCAGCTGACCGGCATCGACACCGGTGCGCCCGCGCGCGCGCGCAGCGACCAGCTCGCGACGCTGGTCGCGCCGCGGGCGTTGCGCAGCCAGTCGATGAAGATGCGGCCTTCGCGCTTGGCCTTGCTCGCGGTCGCGAGATAGTCGAGCGGCCGATGCCGCGCCATCGCCTCCGCGAACGCATCGCAGAATGCCTTCGCCTCGGCCCAGTCGGGTCCGCGCTGGATCGGCACGACCACGTGCACGCCCTTGCCACCCGACAGCCGCGCGAATCCTTCGAGCCCCGCTTCGGCGAGGCGTGCGCGCACGTCGCGCGCGCCGGCGACGACGCGTTTCCAGTCGACGCCGGGCCCCGGGTCGAGATCGAACACGAGGCGATCGGGCAGATCGGGCTTGTCGACGCGCGAACCCCACGGATGGAACTCGAGCACGTTCATCTGCACGAGCTCGAGCACGCCCTGGAGATCCTCGACGTAGAGGTAGTTGTCGCTCGCGCCGCCTTTCTCCTTGAGCCGCACCGACGCGACATTCGGCCCGAGCGCGGCGGCGTGGTGCTTCTGGAAGAAGCAGGTGCCGGCCGCGCCGTCCGGGCAGCGCACCACCGACAGCGGACGATTCACGAGCTCGGGCAGCAGCCAGTCCGCCACCGCGCGGTAGTAGTCCGCAACCGCCTGCTTGCTGTAGGCGGTATCCGGAAACACGATGCGTTCGGGATGCGTGATGCGCACCTCTGCCGGCGCGCGCGCGCCACGTCGACGGGGCGCCTGCTCGGCGGTCGCGGCCGCGCGCTTGCGCGCGGGTTTCGCGGTCGGGGCCTTGCGCGTTGCCATGCCGAGATCCTCCACCGTCTTGTCTTCACGCAGGGTCTTGAAGCTCGCCTGGCGCAGCAGCCCCTCCTTGGCCCAGCCGCGGAACGCGACTTCGACCACGAGCCGCGGCTCGACCCATCGCACCGACTTCGGATTGAACGGCACGTGCGAGGGCAGCTCGAGCACCGGCTCGTCACGCGCGAGCCTGGCAAGCCGGCGGCCGATGTCCGCGAGGCGCGCGTCGTCGAAGCCGCTGCCGACGCGGCCGACGTAGCGCAGCGCGCCGTCGTCGACGGTCGCGAGCAGCAACGCGCCGAACGCCTTGCGCGAGCCCTTCGGCGGGCTGTGGCCGACGACGATGAACTCCTCGCCCTGCGCGTGCTTGATCTTGAGCCAGGTGCGCGAACGCCCCGACACGTACGGCGCGTCGCAACTCTTGCTCACGATGCCTTCGAGGCCGTGTCGACCGGCCGCCTCGAACACGCGCTCGCCATGGCCGACCACGTGCGTGCTGATCGCGAGCGGCCCGCGGCCGGCACGGTCACCGAGCAGGTCCGCGAGCAGCGTCTTGCGTTCGAGCAGCGCGACACGCGAGAGATCCACGCCCTCGAGCGCGGGCAGGTCGAACAGCATGTAGTGCAGGCGCGCGTCGGCGCCTGCCTCGAGTGCGCGCTGCAATGCGCTGAAGTCGCTGTTGCCGTTCGCATCGAGCGCGATCAGTTCGCCGTCGAGCCGCGCCGACGCGACCGGCAGCGCCTCGATCGCGGCCGCGATCGCGGGAAAGCGCGTGGTCCAGTCGAGGTCGTTGCGCGAACGCAGGCGCACGCGGCGGTCATCGAGGTCGGCGAGCAGGCGGTAGCCGTCCCACTTGGTTTCGTGCAGCCAGCCGTCGCCACGCGGCGCCGCGTCCTCCAGCATGCACAGCTGCGGACGGAAACCGGCCGGCAACGCGCGGTCGCGCGCGCCTTCGAGTGCGAGCGCGCGCGTGCGCCAGCGCGTGGAGACCCGTGCGCGCGTGCCCTTCGCGGCGGTCGACGGCGAGGCCTTGGCGGCCCGCCCGGCCACCGCGGTTTTCGTTGTTTTCGTCGCCCGGGTTGCTTTCGCGATGTTCGCGGCGCGCGGCGCCGGCTTGCGCATGCCGGGCCCGAGCAGGTCGTCCGCTTCGGCATCGCGCGCTTCGGCATCGCTGCGCTTGAACAGCAGCCATTGCGGTTTGGCGCCGCGTCGACCGGTGCGGATCAGTGTCCAGCGTCCGCGCAGCTTGTCGCCCTCGAGCTCGAAGTCGAGGTGCCCCTTCGCAAGCGCCGGCAATGGATCGGACTCGGGCCGCCAGGTGCCCTGGTCGAACAGGTCGACGTGGCCGGCGCCATAGTGGCCTTCGGGAATGTCGCCTTCGAAGCTCGCGTAGGAGAGCGGGTGATCCTCGACCTCGACCGCGAGGCGCTTGTCGCCGGGTCGCAGCGACGGGCCCTTCGGCACCGCCCAGCTCTTGAGCGCGCCGTCGATCTCGAGGCGGAAGTCGTAATGGCGCGCGCGCGCATGGTGCAACTGCACGACGAAGATCGGCGCCTTGCGGCCTCGGCGCCGCCGCGAGGCGCCGTCGTCGGCCGGCTCGGGCGTCTGGTCGAAGCGTCGCTTGCGGGCGTATTCGCGCAGGCTCATCGCGGCCTACGCGGACTTGCGCGCCTTCGACGCGGCTTTCTTCGCCGTCTTCTTCGCCGGCGCCTTCGCCTTCACGACCTTGCGCACCGCTTTTTTCGCAGCCTTCGCCGGCGCGTCCTTCTTCGCGGGCGTGCGCTTCTTCGAATGGATGCTCTGCTGCAGCAGGGACATGAAGTCGACCACGTTGGTCGCGGCGTCGTCGGGCAGCTTCGAATCGTCTTCGTCCGGCGCCGATACCACGCCCTTCTGCTTGAGGCGCTTCTCGATCACCTTGTGCAGGCGTGCGCGGAACTCGTCGCGGTAGTCGCCGGGTTTCCATTCGCCCGACATCGATTCGATCAGCGCCTGCGCCATCTCGAATTCCTTCGGGCTGATGCGGTAGTCCGCCGCCGGCTTCGAAGGCAGGTTGAAATCGCTCGCATCGACGATCTCCTGCGGGTAGCGCAGCAGGATCATCACCAGCGCGTCGCCCTGCGGCATGACCGCGGCGAGGTATTCGCGCGTGCGGATCACGACGCGCGCGATGCCGACCTTGCCGGTCCTGGCGAGTGTTTCGCGCAGCAGCACGTAGCCTTTCTCGGCCTTCTTGCCGGGCACGAGGATGTAGGGCTTCTCGTAGTAGGACGGCATGATCGAACCCGCGTCGACGAACGCCTCGATCTCGACCGCCTCGTGGCTCTCGGGCGCGGCCGCCTTGATGTCGGCCTCGTCGAGCACGACGTAGCTGCCCTTGTCGTACTCGTAGGCCTTGACGATGTCCTTCCACGGGACTTCTTCGCCGGTATCGCTGTTGACGCGCTCGTAGCGCACCGGCTTGTTGTTGCGGCTGTCGAGCATGCGGAAGCTGAGGTCGGTGCGGCGCTCGCCCGACATCAACTGGATCGGCACGTTGAGCAGTCCGAACGAGAGGGTTCCGGTCCAGATCGGTCGCGGCATGGCCGTTCGCTCCGCAAGGGAAGAACGATGCTAGGTGCGCGATGCTGAACGGCGAGGGATGGAGAGCCGGGAACGGGAATGGGGAATGGGGACTGGTCGAAGCAGGCGCAGCCGGGCCTCAGCCCTTGCCATTCCCAATTCCCTATTCCCTAGTTCCTATTCCCGCCCGAAGGGCCTGCCGACACCCGGATTCGAACTGGGGACCTACCGCTTACAAGGCGGTTGCTCTACCAACTGAGCTATGCCGGCACGGACGCGCATTCTAGCAAGTGCAGCACGCGCAGGGCCTGGCGCAGGTCAGAAGCAGGCAATCGTCTCGACCCTGGCGTCGCGCGGCGCGCCCGCGCGCGCGGCGAGGTCGCGGGGTTCGTCGCCCGCGAGCGCGAAGTCGAGCCAGTACTGCGGCAGTTCCTCGGTGCGCGTGGCAACCTGTGGCGCGAGTCCGAGCGCCTGGATCTCGGCGCGGCGGCGCTCGGCGTTGCCCTGGTCGCGAAACAGGCCGAGTGACACCGTGTTCTGCTGTTCGCCCGCGGTGACGACGTAGTAGTCGCGCACGCCCTTGCCCGAGAGCTCGCGCGCGACACCGAGCGCTTCCTCGCGCGAGGCCATCGCGGGCAGGTAGACCCAATAGCCACGCGTCTGCGTCGCGCGCGTCTCGCGCGTGCGGATGCGCTTGGTCAGCGGCGTCAGCACCGCCATCGCGCTGCGCGTGTCGGCCTGGGTGGGGAACGGCCCGAGGCGGCGGCATTCATCGCGCGCGAGGTCGGCCGCGCTTTCGGGCGCGGCTGCGAGTTCGGTCGGATCGGGGCGGCTGCCGTCGCGCTCGGACAACAGCACGAGCGGCGCGACGCCGGGATCGGTCGCGGGCGCCGCCGCGGCCGGCTGCGCCCGCGGCGCGAACACCAGCCAGCAGGCGCCGCCGATGTTGAGCGCGAGCAGCAGGATGAACAGGGCGCGGACGAACATGAGGACGAGGCCGGCGGCGTGGCGGACGATTCTAGCCGCGCGCGCCGGACTGCGCCGCCCATGCGGCGAGGCCTTCGAGCACGAGGTCGTGCACGCGGCGCGCATCGGCCAGCAGGGGTTCGAGCTCGTCGGCGCCACCGCCCGTCAGGAACAGTGCGGGTCGCGCGCCGAAACGCCGCGTCGCGACCTCGAGGAAGCGTTCGACGGCCCCGGTCACCGCGTACAGCGCGCCGCTCGCGACCGCATCGGCGGTGTTGTCGGGCAGCTCGCGCCAGTGGCCCTCGACGACGTCGACGCGCGCGGTGCCCGTTCGCAGCGACGCGCGCATCAACTGCGGCGCCGGCAGGATCAGGCCGCCGTGGTGGCACCCCTGCGCATCGAGCAGGTCCAGCGTCATCGCGGTACCGACGCTCGCGAGCACCTGCAGCTGCGCCGCGCGCGCGTGCAAGGCGGCCAGCGCGAGGAAGCGGTCGACGCCGAGGCGCGCGGGCTCGGCGTAGGCGTTGCGTATGCCGAGCGCAGCGGCCGGGCTGCGCACGAACTCGGGCGCGATCCCGAAGCGCTCCTGCGCGAAGGCCGCCAGCCGCGCCTCGCGTTCCTCGTCGAGCACGCTCGCGACGAGCATGCGCGCGGGCCTTGCAAGCGCGTGCCATTCGCTGCGCAGGCGCGCATCGACATCGTGTTCGGCATGCGCGAACACGCCGCCGGGACGCAGTCCCGCGCGCGCGAGCGTGGCCCACTTGAGGCGTGTGTTGCCGAGGTCGACGAGCAGCATCATGCGCGAGCCCTCACGCTGACTTCGCCGCTGTCGATGCCGCGCTCGCCGTCATCGAACCGCACGCGCAGCGCACCGCGCGCGTCGACGCCGAGTGCGATGCCGTCGCGCGCATCCGGTGCGCCGGCGCGCGTGACGCGCACCGGCCGCTGCTTGAGGACATCGAGTGCGTCGAACGCGGGCACGAACGGCGCGAAGCCCTCGCGATCGAAGCGCCCGAGCGCGGCCGCCAGGCGCGCGAGCACCGCCGCCGCGAGCGCATTGCGCGACGGCACCACCGCCGCGACGCGCGCGAGGTCGGTGCAGGGCTGGTCGATGCCCGCGAACACCGGGTCCGGCACGCGCAGGTTGAGGCCGATGCCGATCACCGCATGGCAGGGCCCGAGCGCGTCGCCACCGAGCTCCACGAGGATGCCGCCGAGCTTGGCGTCGCCGGCGACGATGTCGTTCGGCCACTTGAGGCCGACGCCGGGGACGCCCGCATCGGCGAGCGCTTCGCAGGTCGCCACGCCCGCAACGAGGCTGAGCCCTGCGAGCGAGGCCATGCCGCGCTCGAAACGCTTCAGCAGCGACAACGCGAGCCCGCCGCCGAGCGGCGTGCGCCAGCTGCGACCTCGCCGGCCGCGCCCTGACCGCTGCTGTTCGGCCAGGCACGTGGACAGATCCGGCGCGCCCGTGCCGGCTGCACGCAGCAGTTCGCTGCTGGTCGAGTCGGTCTCCCACACGACGCGCGGCATCGGCATCGGCGCGCTCGCGGCCTGCGCCAGCGCGGCCTGAATCGCCGCGGTGTCCAGGCGTTCGAACGGCGCCGCAAGGCGATAGCCCGCGCCGGCCTGCGCCTCCACCGCGAGGCCGAGGCCACGCAGCCGCTCGACCTGCTTCCAGACCGCCGCGCGCGTGAGGCCGAGCTCGCGTGCGAGCTGCTGGCCCGACATCGCGCCGCCTCCGGCGAGTGCCGCGAGCACCGCTGGCGCCTCGTCCGGCGTGCTCGCGCGTCCGGCTCGATCATGTTCCGCGGTTCCCGACTTCGACACCTTCGACTTGCGCCCCCTCGCATCCCCCGGTGAGTGTAGCCGCGATGCGAGGCGACGACCGTGGCGCGTGCCGCGAGGGGTCGCATGGCCGTCCGCGGGTGTCCGCGACTGTCCGCCGGACACCTTCGCCTGCGTCTTTCCAGAGGTTCCACCGCATTCGGGCGGCCATCCAGCGAATGGCACGATGCCTGCTTGGAACGCTCGGGCCGGCTGGAGTCGGCCGCTCGATCATGCGAGCATGTCGGCCATCTCGGCCGTCGCCGGGAACCTTCGATGAAGACGAACCTGTTGTTGTCCATCGCCTGCTGCGCGGCGTTCGCGAGCAGCGCCGTGTTCGCGCAGAGCGCGCCGCTGCGCGGCGTCGGACTGCTCGCGCTCGGTGCGAGCGAGCCGCGCGTGAAGTCGCTGGTCGAAATGACCGACGTCGGCGGCGGATCGGTCGGCGCGCGCGCGATGCGTGGCGCCGACGGCGGCGACCACGCGCGCCCGGCCACGACGCGCGAGCGCGACGACGAGGGCGCCACGCCCGATTCGCTGCCGCCGGCCGCCCTGCCGATCGGCGACCCGACCGCGCCCGCGGCGGCGACGCCGAAGCGCCCGACCTACCGCTGGCAGACCCTGGTGCCGGGCGCCATCAAGTGATGCGTCGCGATCGCGGCATGCCGTGAGCCGATGATCCGCCGCTGGCTGCAGCACCTGCGTCCGTCCGCGCCCGACGACATCCCCGAAACCGACTGGGCCGCGTTGCTGGCTCGAACACGCGCTTTCGACGCGCTGACCTCCGCGCAACGTCAACGCCTGCGCGCGCTCGCCGCGCGCTTCCTGTCGAAGAAGACCTTCAGCGCGGCCGCCGACCACGCGCTTGACGACACCCAGTGCCTCGCGATCGCCGCGCTCGCCTGCCTGCCGGTGCTGGGCCACGGCTTCGATGCGCTGTCCGGATGGCGCGAAGTGATCGTCTATCCGGGCGAGTTCCGCGTGAAGCGCGAACACCACGACGAACACAGCGGGGTCGTCACCGAGGGCGAAGACGACCTGATCGGCGAAGCCTGGGATCGCGGCCCGGTGATCCTCTCGTGGGCCGACGTCGCGACCGACCTCGAGCACCCGTTCGATGGCTTCAACGTGGTCGTGCACGAGATCGCGCACAAGCTCGACATGCAGGACGGCGCAATGAACGGCGTGCCGTGCCTGCGCGACGGCATCTCCCGTCGCGAATGGATCGAGGCGATGCAGCCGGCTTACGACGACCTCGTGCGCGCGGTCGAGCGGGGGCGAGAGACGCTGGTCGATCCGTACGCGGCCGAGAGCGTGGACGAGTTCTTCGCGGTCACGAGCGAGCTGCATTTTTCCGACCCCGCCACGCTGCGCCGCGCCGCGCCCGCCGTCGCCGACCTGCTCGCGCGGTACTACGCACCGGACTAGGCTTGCGCGCAATGCGCGAGAACCCGGGTGCGCCGCTCGTGGGAGCGACGCCCGTTTCGGGCAGTCCGCTCTTCGCTGACGCCGGGTCTGCTCCGCGGGAACCGATGCTGCGCGCGTGTCGTTCGGCCCGCGTCATCGCGTAATACGCGGTGATGCCGACCCGGCTCGCCGACTCGCCCGTCCCCATGCATCTCTTCGTCGTGACGACCCTGGCCGCCCTCTTCGCCACTGCAGCAACCGGCGACGCCCGCGCCGGGGCGCCGGTGTTCTGGGTGGGCCCGGCCGCGCCCTGCAACTTCAATTCGCTGCAGACCGCGATCGACGCGGTGCCCGACGGCGCCGAAATCCGGCTCGCGAACAACCAGGCCCATGACGGCCTCAACGTCGCGATCAGCGACAAGTCCTTGCTGATTTCCGGCGGCTGGAGCGACTGCAGCGACGACGCGGCCGACGGCGTGACCGAACTCGTCGGCGATCCGCTTCTGGTGGAGCCGGTGATCGCGATCAACAGTCCCGCGGTCGCGCGCGAGGTGTTGTTGCGCCGCGTGCACGTGCGCGGCGGTCGACGCAGCGGAATCGAACTGTCGGGCCACGTCGAACTGCGCGTCGAACGCAGCGTGATCGATGCGAACGAGGCCGAGGTCGGCGGCGGCATCCGCGTCATGGGCGTCTCGCAGGAGGACACGCTGCTGCGTGTCGTGGAGAGCAGGATCGGCGACGCGACGGGTAGCGGCGGGAACCTCGCGGACTACGGCGGCGGCATCGCCTGCGCGGACGCGCACGTGCGCCTCGGCGGCAGCACCATCATCGGCAACCTGGCCGCGGTCGAGGGCGGCGGCCTGTACCTCGACGGCTGCGCGCTCGACACGTCGCCGAACGTCTACGCGTTCGACGGGATCGGGACCGTCGCGTTGTGGATCGCGTCGAACACCGCGACGGTCAACGGCGGCGGCATCGCCGCGGTCGGCGGAGCCACGCTCGCGTTCGACGCACCGGCCGCGCCGTACGCGATCCACGCCAACCAGGCGAACGAGGGCGGCGGCCTGCTGATGCGCAACGCGGGCACCGCGCTGCAGGCGCAGGGCCTCGTGCTCTCCGACAACGTCGCGACCGATCGCGGCGGCGCCGCCGCGCTGCATGACGGCGCGCAGTTCACGATGCAGCGGCTGTTGCCGCTGGTCGCCGGCGGCGGCGGCGTGGTGGCCACGAGCTGCGGTCTCGCGTCAGCGTGCAATGTCGTGAGCGGCAACCGCGCGCAGACCTACACCGGCGGCGCGTTCTACGTCTCGCAGGGTTCGCTCGCCCTGCGCCAGGTCCTGCTCGAAGGCAACTACTCGGCCAACGGCAGCGTGCTGCTGCTGCACGAGGGGATCGTGCGCATCGAGAACAGCCTGCTGCGTGGCAACGATGCGGGCGGCGGCGCGCTGGTGCGCGTGCTCGACGACTCGAGCTTCGTGCTGAACTCCTCGACGATCGCCGGCAACGCGACCGGCGCCAGCCTGTTCGAACTGTTCTCGGAAGGTGGTGCGAACGACCTGCACTTCGGCAACAGCATCATCTGGCAACCGGACACCACCGTGGTCGCGGCGACGCCGGTCGACACGGTCACCGCTGCGTGCCTCAACGCACACGAACAGGCGAGCATCGACGCGCTCGTGCACGACCCAGGGTTCGTCGATGCCGCCGCGGGCGATTACCGCCTGCAGGCCGGATCGTGGAACATCGACGCCTGCGCCGATCCGTTCACCGGGCCGGTCGCGGACCTGCTCGGGCGTGAACGGCCGAGTGACCTCGGCCCGGACCACGGCGACGGCGATTTCGACCGTGGCGCCTACGAACTGGGCGATCGCATCTTTGCCGATGGCTTCGACGGCGCGGGCAGCCTGTTCGGCGCCGCGCGCTGAGCCGTTCGGCGCCGGGTTGCGGGCCTCGCGCCGGACCGGTAGCCTAGCCGGCCCGAATCCGTCTGCCGCGCCCGTCTTCGCGCGAGCGCATCCGCCATGCCCCCCAGTGTTTCGATCCGCGCACTTGCGCTGCTGTTGCTTGCCTCTCCGGTCGCTGCGCTTGCCTGCAGCGGCCAGCTGCATATCGAGGTCGAGGAGGCCTCGGTGTACACGCTCGACCACGCCGCGATCGCCGCCGCGCAACCCGGGCTCGCCGACTGCGCCGCGTCCGATCTGGTGCTGACCCATCGCGGCAAGGACGTGCCGTTGCGCGTGGTCGCGACGGGCGAACGCTTCGCCGCTGGCGACCGCATCGAATGGGTCGGGCAACGGTTGCACGGGCCGATCTCCTGGTTCGATGCCTACAGCGTCGAGAATGTCTACCTGCTCGGGGCCGCTCCTGGCGCCCATGCGCGCATGCGCGACGCGGACGCGCCGGACGGGGTGCGCTCCGCTGGCGGCCGCGCGCCGCTGCAGCGCGCGCTGCACCTCGAGCAGGAAAACCTCATGATCCGCCTCGACCAGCGCCAGCAGAAGCCCGGCGAGGAGCCGGACGTCTGGCAGTGGGCCAAGCTCACGCACGTCGATCCGGCACCGTTCACGACCTCGTTCGACCTTCCGGACCTCGAACCGGGCGCAGCCGGCGCGCGCCTCGTGCTCGCGTTCCGCGGCTTGTCCGAAGTGCGCCTGCCGCCGCGTCAGCTCGGCGACAAGCCGACCGACCACGAAGTCCGGATCGAACTCAACGGGCGCGCGCTCGCGCCGCTCGCCTGGGATGGCCGCGACGCGCACACGCTCGAACTCGAGATCCCGGCCGGCCTGCTGCGTGCCGAGCGCAATGCGCTCGTGCTGCGCGTGCCCAAGCGCGCGACCCCGTGGAACGCGTCGGCCGACCTCGTCGACGTGGTGATGTTCAACTGGCTCGAGGCGCGCTATCCCGTCACCGGCAACCTCGACGCGTCGAGCCTGCCGCTGTCGGTGCGTGGCGCATCGAAGGCGCCGCTCGAACTGCGCCACGCCGGAGGCGAGACGCCCGCGCTGTACGGCAGCGACGGCGTGCGCCGGCCCGCACGCGCGCTCGGTGGCGGACGCCACGCGTACGCGACGGCCGAAGCGGAGGTCGAACTGTTCCCGGCGACGCGCGGCACGCTCGCACGGCCGCTCGCACTGCGCGCGGCGCGTGGCGAGCAATGGCGCGCGCCCGCCCAAGGCTACGACTACCTGATCGTCGCGCATCCGCGCCTGATCCAGGCGATCGAGCCGCTCGCGGCATTCCATCGCGCGCGCGGCCTCGACGTCGCGGTGATCGACATCGATGCGGTCTACGACCAGTACAACCACGGCATCACGCATCCGCAGGCGATCCGCAACCTCGTCGACGCCGCGTACCACCGCTGGCCGAAGAAGCCGCGCTTCCTGCTGCTGGTCGGCGATTCGAGCTTCGACATCCGGCACGAGACCTACAACGACCTCGCGTACGCGAAGTGGACCAACCGGGAGCTGTTGTTCCCGGGCCACTTCGGTTCGGTGCCGGGCGGCAAGTACGAGAACGCGCCGGAGAAGCTCGCCGACCGCAACCTGATCCCCACCTGGCAATACCCCTCGCCCGAGGGCCAGTCGGCCAGCGACAACTGGTTCGCCGCGGTCGACGGCGACGACTGGCATCCGGTCGTCGCGGTCGGGCGCCTGCCGGTGGTCGAGCCCGAAGAGGTCGCCGGCATCGTCGAGAAGACGATCCAGTACATGTCCACGCCGCAGTTCGGCCCGTGGCGCCGCGACGTGATGTTCATCACCGACGAGATCGACTCGTTCAAGCGCGCCTCCGACGAGATCGCGACCGCGCTCGGCGAGCAGGGTTTCATTGCCGACAAGGTCTATGCGAACCCGTCCGTCGAGGAGAACGCGGCGCACCAGCGCGCGATCCAGGACGGCATCGACGAAGGCCGCCTGCTCGTGCACTTCATCGGCCATGGCGGTCGCTACATCTGGCGCACCGGGCCGCCCGACCTCAAGAAGAACCAGGACCTGTTCACGCTCGACGACGTCGGCCGGCTCGCGAACGGCGCGCGCATGCCGATGGTGCTGTCGATGACCTGCTACTCGGCGCCGTTCGACAATCCGACCGAGGATTCGATCGGAGAACGCTTCCTGCGCGAAAAGGACAAGGGTGCGATCGCGGTGTTCGCGGCGTCCTGGCGCAACTCGCCCTCTCCGGCGTACAGCAAGGGCGTGATCGAGGAACTGCTGGTGCCGGGCGCGACGATCGGCGAGGCGATCGTGCGCGCGAAGAAGCGCTCGAACGACCGCACCCTGGTCGAGATGTACAACCTGCTCGGCGATCCGGCGGTCGTGCT
>DAIOWG010000019.1:0-18235 GCA_036758645.1 Dokdonella sp.
GTTCCACCACCTGACGCGCCCCTCCTCTCATCGCGCCGGCTGCGCGGCGATGCCCGGCGCGACGAAACCGGGATGTCGCGCCGAGCGATCCATGCGTGGCCACCAGCGATCCCATTCGGCTCGCGACACGCGCGCGTCCTGGTTCGAATCGGCCGCCTGGAAATCCTGCATGAGCGCGAGCGCACGCTGCCCCCACAGTTCGTCCTGATCGAGGTGCCCATCACCGTCCGTGTCGAGCCGCGCCCACGCGGCGCTGGAATCGGCACGCGTTTCGGCCACCTCGGCCTGCGATTCACGCGGTGGCGATACCGACGCGCAGCCCGCGGCGAACAGCAACGATGCCGCGATCGGAAGGACCGGGCCCAATGCGCGCTTCTTCATGTGCGACTCCACGTCAAGGCGATGGGAGGCCACTGTGCGCATGCGCGCGTGGCTTGCGCGTGAATCGCGTGCGTGCCCACCGGGGGTGCTTCAGCGCGCGTTGGGCTTCCACGATGCAATCCTGTGCTGAAGGAGATCGATCGATGACCCAGCGTCAATGCGCACATCTGCCGTGTACCTGCGACGTCGCGGCGATGGGAGACTATTGTTCCGACCGTTGTTCGCAACTGCACGCAGCCGGCGCTCTGGAGGGCTGTGTCTGCGGCCACGAGACCTGCCACGCGCGGATGCGCGATCGCGGGACGGCGGGCGCCGAGGACGAATCGACCGACAGCGACGCGGACGCGAGTCTCGGCCCCGGTGACGCGCGACGCCGCGGCGGCACTGCCGAAGGATCGCGCGGGCCGACGTGAGCCCGCGCCACGTTCAGCCGGGAACGGAACCGAGGATCGGCAGCACGATCCCCGTGATGTAGCTCGAACACGCAGGCGCGGCGAGGAACACGTAAGCCGGGGAAATTTCTTCCGGCTGCGCGGGGCGCTTCATGTCGGTGTCGGCGCCGAACCTGGTGATTTCGCTCGCCGGCCGATCGGCCGGATTCAGCGGCGTCCACACCGGTCCCGGTGCGACCGCGTTCACGCGGATGCCGCGATCGATGACCTGCGCCGCCAGCGAGCGCGTGAACGCGTGGATCGCACCCTTGGTGGCCGAATAGTCGAGAAGCCCCTTGCTGCCGTGCAGGCCGGTTTCCGAGCCCGTGTTGATGATGCACGCGCCTTCGTGCATGTGCGGCAGTGCGGCCTTCGCCATCTGGAAATAGCCGTAGATGTTGGTGCGGAACGTGAGGTCGAACTGCTCGTCCGCGAGGTCCTCGATCGCCTCGACATGCTGCTGGAAAGCCGCGTTGTTGACGAGGATGTCGATCTTGCCGAAGCGCTCGAGCGTGCGCTCGACGAGTTGCGTGCAGAACGCGGGGTCGGCGATGTCGCCGGCGACGACGAGGCATTCCCTGCCTTCCTTGCGCACGCGTGCAGCGGTCTCGTCGGCATCTTCCTGTTCGTCGAGGTGCGCGATCACGACATCGGCGCCTTCGCGCGCGAACAGCACCGCGACCGCGCGCCCGATACCCGAATCCCCGCCCGTGATGATCGCGACCCGATCGTGCAGCTTCGCGCTTCCACGATAGGTCGGCGCGAGGTAGCGCGGGCGCGGATCGAGGTCCTTCTCGAGGCCGGGCTTGCTCAGGGCCTGCGCCGGCATCGGCGACGCGGGCTGGTGCAATCCGGTTTGCGGCGGGTGTTTCGACGCGCCCTTCCGGTCGGGTTTTCCTTTTGCCTTCGCCTTCGCCTTCGCCTGGCCGGCGATCGTGCGTTGCTTCTTCGCGGTCTCGCGTCCCGATGTGCTCATGTCGGACTCCGTCGCTGTCGCGTGTTGCGCGTCCCTCAGGTGCCTTCGGTATCCACTGGAGCCGTATCGGGGCGCGCGGGGCCACCCTCCACGTCGATGTTGGCGCGATGGCCGCGGTCCGCATCGCGCTCGTCGAAGCCCGGCACCTGCTCCGGACCTGCATCAGGCGATGCCGTGCCGTCCGTCGCGCCGTCGGGCGGCGCTGGCCGGGCGGGTGGCGGCTGGTCGGAACGGACTCGATGGGACGGGATCATCACGTGCAGGCTCGGCGGATGCGTCGGCCCAACGATGAACGCGTTCGCCGGTCCGCGCGCTGAATACCGGGTGCGCGGCGGCCGTGCCGGGTAACCGCCGATTCACGCTGCCGGGGCGAAGCTGCGGCTCGATCCGTTCGCCAACCCAGCAGGAGACTTTCCGATGCGACGCAAGGCTGCCGACGAAGCCCAGGTCAACGAACTCATCCTTCAGGCGCTCGAAACCGAGCGTGGGGGCATCAAGATCTACACCGCCGCGATCAAGGCCGCGCGCAACGATGATCTTCGCAAGGAATGGAAGAAGTATCTCGACGAGACGCGCACGCACGAGAAGATCCTGACGGGCGTTTGCCAGCAACTCGGCCTCGATCCCGAACAGGCCACGCCCGGCCGCGCGATCGTCGCGCACCAGGGTGCCGCACTCGTGCAGGCGATCGAGATGGCGCTCGCCGACGGTGATCCGGGGGCGGCCCAGCTCGTCGCGGCTGAATGCGTGGTGCTCGCGGAAACCAAGGACCACCTCAACTGGGAGCTGATCGGCGAGATCACCAAGCAGGGCAACAAGGAACTCGCTGCGGTGCTCGAACCGGCTTACGAAGAGGTCGAGAAGGAAGAGGATCACCACCTTTATCACACCAAGGGGTGGTGCCGGGAGCTCTGGATCGAGTCGCTGGGTTTTCCTGCCGTGCTGCCGCCGCCCGAGGAAGTCAAGAAAGTCGAAACCGCGATCGGTGCATCGCGTGCCGAGCAGGCACGCACCGAGATGCTGTAGGAATCCGGCGGCCAACGGGACCGGATCATGGCCGAAGCGCGCATGACATTCTGGCGGTCGAACGGGTTGTCGCTGGTGCTCATGGCGCTGTTCCTGGCCTGTCTGGTCGGCCAGGCCTGGTCCGGCCATCTCGCGTTCAACGAGCAACTCCTCGAGGACGGCGAGCGCCCGCTCGGGCTCGCCGGATACCTGCTCAGCGGCCACTTTCTCTCGTCCCTGATGGAGAACTGGGAGAGCGAGTTCCTGCAGATGGGGATGTACGTGCTGCTCACGGTCTCGCTGCGCCAGCGCGGGTCGGCGGAATCGCGTCCGCTGTCACCGGATGAAGAGGAGGAACGCATCGACGATGGCCCGAAGCCGTGGCCGCTTCGCGCGGGCGGGATCTGGCGCGCGCTGTATGCGAACTCGCTGTCGATCGCGCTGCTCACGCTGTTCGCGCTGTCGTTCGCCGCACATGCGTGGCAGAGCTGGCGCCTCGAACTCGCCGAGCTCGAGGCAGCCGGATTGCCGCCGATCCCGTTCGCGCAGCACTTCGCAGGCGCGCAGTTCTGGTTCGAGTCGATGCAGAACTGGCAAAGCGAATTCCTCGCCGTGCTCGCGCTCGTCGTGCTGTCGATCTTCCTGCGCCAGGACAAGTCGCCCGAGTCCAAGCCGCTGGAAGCGCCGCACCGCCAGACGGGTACGTAAGGACGCGCCGCATGCGCCACCGCACCACCGCACGATCCCGCAGCCGGCGCTCGGCGCTGCTGATCATCGACATGATCAACCGCTTCGATTTCCCCGGTGGACGCGCACTGGCCCGTCGCGCGCAAGCGATCGGCCCGAACGTGTTGCAGCTGCGCGAAGCCCATGCCCGAAAGGGCTGGCCGGTCGTCTATTGCAACGACAACTTCGGACGGTGGCGGTCGGATTTCCGCACCGTGGTCGAGGCATGCGCGCGCACCGGCGAAGGTGCCGAGGTGGTGGACCTGTTGCGCCCGGGCGCCGACGACTACTTCATCCTCAAACCCAAGCATTCCGCGTTCTATTCCACCGCGCTGGATCTCCTGCTCCGCTCGCTGCGAGTCCGGCGCGTCGTGCTGTGCGGCATCGCGGGCGACAGCTGCGTCCAGGCCACCGCGATCGATGCGCATGTGCGCGACTACGAAGTGGAGATCGCGTCGGACGCGACCGCGTCGATCACGCCGGTCCGCAACCGTCGCGCGCTCGCCACGCTGGCCGCCGCCGACGTCGCGCGCGTCGCGGCCACGGCCACGCTGGTGCGCCGATGACCACGCAAGTCGCATCGATACCTCCGTGCGCCCCGCGACTCCGGCCTGATTGCAGGCAGAGATCGGCGGGCGATGCGCGCGACGGAGATCCCCATGCAGGCCGGGCCGCGCGATGGCAGCGGTGATGATGCGGGCACCGGGTGGCCGCGCGGTCGTCGTGATGCACGACGAATCGAGGGCGCGCGACGGCCATGAAGCGGCGACGCTCGACGCGCTCGCCCGTCGCATTGCTGCCCTGCTCCCCGCTGCACGTCATGAAAGGCCGTACTTCGTCCCCGCGCGCACGCTGACACGCGAGGAGGCGCTTCCGCTCGGCATCCACGGCGCCGACGACCTGTTCGGCGGTGTCGTGCCGCACGCGTTTGTCGCAAGCAAGCTGATCTCGCACGCGACCCCGCCGAATGCGAGCGCACGGCCGCGCGGCTGGTCCGATTCGATGGGCGCGGCTGTCGCAGGCGTCGTGCTGCCGGGCTACGCCGCGTTCAACCATGAAGACGCATACCGTGCGGGCATCGAGCTGCTCACCGACGGCTGCGTGCGTTTCAAGCACGGCGGCGGAATCGGTGGCAACGGCCAGTCGGTGGTGCACGACGCGAGCGAGCTCGAACTCGCCCTCGACGCGATCGACCCGGCTTCGATCGGCGCGCAGGGTGTCGTGCTCGAGCGCAACCTGGAATCGGAGACGACGATCAGCATCGGCGAGGTCCAGCTCGGCGGACTGCGAGCGGCCTACCATGGAGCGCAACGCCGGACGCTCAACCAAGCCGGGCACGAGGTGTACGGCGGATCCGACCTCGTGGTCCGGCGCGGACGCCTGGCCGACCTCGAGCAACACACGCGCGACCCTGCGATGCGGCTCGCGCTGCAGCAGGTGCGCATCTACGACGAGGCGGCCCACGCGGCGTATCCCGGTCTGTGCGCATCGCGACGCAACTACGATGTCGCGCAAGGCATCGACGCCGCGGGGCGGCGCTGGTCCGGCGTGCTCGAGCAATCGTGGCGGATCGGCGGCGCGAGCCCGGCCGAACTCGCCGCCCTCGAAGCACTGGCCGCCCATCCCGACCTCGACGAGGTCCACGCCTCGGCGGTCGAGGTATTCGCGCTGGCCGATGCGCCTGCCGGCGCGATCGTGCACTGGCGCGGCATCGATCCGGTCGTCGGCGCGCTCACGAAATACAGCCTGGTGCACGCCGATGGACATCCAGCTCGATAGCGTCGACATTCCGGTCGAACGCGTGATGCTCGAGGGCACGCTGCTCTCGCCCGCGACTTCGCTTCCCGCTGTGCTGTTCGTGCATGGTTGGGGCGGGTCCCAGCGGCACGACCTCGTGCGCGCGCGCGAGGCCGCCGCGATCGGCTGCGAATGCCTGACCTTCGACCTGCGCGGGCATGAACGCACGGCAGTCGAACGCGAGAACGTCTCGCGCGCGCAGAACCTCGACGACGTGGTCGCAGCCTACGACTGGCTCGCGGCGCGTCGCAACGTGGATCGCAACGCGATCGCCGTCGTCGGCATCAGTTACGGGGGCTACCTCGCGGCACTGCTGACCACGCTGCGTCCGGTGCGCTGGCTCGCGCTGCGCACGCCGGCGCTGTACAAGGACGAGGGTTGGGAGCTTCCCAAGCGCCAGTTGCACGATGCCGATCTTCCTGCGTGGCGCAGGCGCATCCACGCGCCCGACGAGAGCCGCGCACTGCGCGCGTGCGAGGCGTTCGCGGGGGACGCACTCGTGGTGCAGGCCGGTCGCGATTCGATCGTTCCGCCGGCGGTGATCCGCAGCTACGTGAACGCGTTCCGCGATGCGCGCTCGTTGACGACACGCGTGATCGCGGACGCCGACCACGCGTTCTCGGCCAAGGATGCGCAACACGAGTACACCACGATCCTGGTCGAATGGCTCACGGGATTGATCGTGCGCGCGCGCGGCGGCGCCGCGCGCGAGAAGCTGCGCCGCCATGGCGAACCCGCCGCCGACGACGCCGAAGCCGCTGGCGAGAACGAGGCCCACGTCGAGCGTGGTACCGCGCACGGACTGCGGCGACGCGCCGCGCCTTCGCGCTAGCGTGCGCCGCGACCGCCTGAACGACCATGCCTCGTTCAGGCGCCGCATGCCCGCAAGCGCCTACCGTGGGCATCCCGGCCTGCGGAATCCCCATCATGCCCACCTCGACACGGCCCCTCGCGCTGGTGACCGGCGCATCCACCGGCATCGGCTTCGAACTGGCCCGCTGCTGCGCGAGCGAAGGTTTCGACCTGCTGCTCGCGGCCGACACCGACCTCGCGCGGGCCATCCAGTGCTGTACCGAACTCGGTGCGCACGTCGATGCAGTGCAGGTGGATCTGTCGACCATCACCGGCGTCGAAGCGCTGCTCGCCGAACTCGGCGGCCGGCGCGTCGCAGCGCTGCTTGCGAATGCCGGCCATGGGCTCGGGCATGCCTTCCTCGACCAGTCGTGGAAGGACATCCGGCACGTGATCGACACCAACATCACCGGCACGGTGTACCTCGTGCACGTGATCGCCTCTTCGATGAGCGAGCAGCGCGCTGGTCGCATCCTCGTGACAGGGTCGATCGCCGGCTTCCAGCCGGGCACCTATCAGGCGGTCTACAACGCAACCAAGGCCTTCATCGACTCCTTCGCGCTCGCGCTGCACGAGGAACTCGAAGGCAGCGGCGTCACGATCTCGTGCCTGATGCCCGGCGTCACGGACACCGAGTTCTTCTGGCGCGCCGACATGCTCGATACCCGGGTCGCGACCGGCTCCAAGATGGATCCCGCCGATGTCGCGCGCATCGGGTTCGACGCGATGATGGCGGGCGAAGCGGACGTCGTGGCCGGCTGGCGCAACAAGGTGCAGGTCGCGATGTCGCGCGTGGTGCCCGCCGAGGCGCTCGCGGCGCTGCACGCGCGCATCGCGAGACCCGGCGGCGCCTACGAGTAGGACCGACGTCCTCCTCGAGAAAATCCCCGCCCGGCGAACCGGGCGGGGATCGGTGCATCGACGGACTCAGCGATTGTCGTTGTTGCCGCCGCGGTTCACGTCCGCACCACCCTGCTGGCGCTGCTGGCCCTGGTCCTGCTGGCCGCCACCCTGGCGACCCTGCTGGCCCTGGCCCTGCTTCTCGTCGTAACCCGGAGCCTGCTTGCGCGTCGCGTCCTGGTCCTGCTGGTTCTGCAGGTTGTTCTTCTGCGGATTCATGTTGTTGGTGCCCATGTCGCTCTCTCCTTGGTTGGCAGATCGAACATTGGTCTGCATCCACACCATCGCCGATCGACACGATCGTTGCGCTGAATCCGCAAGTGAATGAACCTGAATCGCTAACGAGGCATTCACTCGCACGCATCCGATTCACGGCGTCAGCACGATCTTGCGGCAATCTTCCTGCTTCTCGTTGAAGATCTCGTAGGCGCGCGCGGCGTCGCCGAGCGCCATGCGATGCGAAATGATCAGCTCCGGCGAAAGTTCGCCTGCTTCGATCCGCTGCAACAGCTCCGGCAGGAAGCGCTGCACGTGCGTCTGGCCCATCCGGAACGTCAGGCCCTTGTCGAACGCGTCGCCGATCAGGAACGCATGCACGAAGCCCGCGTACACGCCGGGGATGCTCAGCGTGCCGCCGCGACGCGTCGCCGCGATGCCCTGTCGCAACGCCTTTCCGCTGCTTCCCTCGAGCTTGAGATTGGCCAATACCGTTTCGGTCGTGCTGCCCTTGGCCTCGAATCCGACGGCATCGATCGACGCGTCGACGCCGCGACCATGCGTCATCTCGACGATGGTCCTTGCCGGATCGTCGTCCTGGTCGAAATCGATCGGGATCACCCCATACGCCGTGCGCGCGAACTCGAGCCGGTAGGGATGATGGTCGACCATGAAGATCGATTCGGCTCCGAGCAGCTTCGCGCACGCCGCAGTCATGCACCCGACCGGCCCCGCGCCGAAGATCGCGACCGTGCTGCCGCGCCGGATCCCGGCGTTCAACGCCGCCTGGTAGCCGGTCGGAAGGATGTCGGAAAGGAACAGCACCTGTTCGTCCGCGAGCGTGCCGGGTATCACGAGCGGCCCGACGTTCGCGAAGGGCACGCGCACGTACTCCGCCTGGCCGCCGGGAACGCCTCCATAGAGATGGCTGTATCCGAACAGCGCGGCCGGCGGCGTGACGCCCTTCGCATTGAGGATCGCACCACGACCCGGGTTGGTCGTCTCGCAACACGCGAACTCCTCGTTCGCGCAGAAGAAGCATTCGCCGCAGGCGATCACGAACGGCACCACGACGCGATCGCCGCGCTTGACCCTGGTCACGCCGCTGCCGACTTCTTCGACCACACCCATGAACTCGTGGCCGAGGATGTCGCCGGACTCCACCTTCGGAATCTTGCCGCGGTAGATGTGCAGGTCCGACCCGCAGATCGCGGTTGCCGTCACCCGCAGGACGATGTCGTCGGGCGCGACGAGCGCGGGATCGGCGACGGTTTCGACGCGGACGTCCTTTGCGCCGTGGTAGGTGAGTGCTTTCATCATGCGTCCTTGTCCATGCGGGCCACAAGCGGGGGAGATCGCGGCTGGTCGGGTTCGCGAAGTGGATCGCGCCCGTAGGTGTATTCGCGCTCGATCGCACCGTCCTCGCGGTAAACGACGAACCGGGCGTCCTGGCCCTGCTCGTGCAAGAGGCGCCCGTGCTGCTCGCCGGCGCGTTCGGCCTGCTCCTTGCTGTCGAACGCCGCCAGCGAAGCAGCTCCATGCTTGAGGTGCCAGCGTCCATCGCCGGCGTCTTTCACGAGGCACATCACGTAACGCTCCATGGTCGTCATCGTCCATACCCTTTCCATTGCATTGGACGGGATGGAAACAGGCATTCCCTGAATGCATCGTCGATGGAACCGCTTATCCGGCATTCACGCCGAACGCATCGATGACCGGCGCCTCGCTGCACGGCGGGCGACGCGCGATGAATCGACGCGCGGGCTTCGCGCGCGTGTTAATCACGAATTCACGGCGTCGGAGACACCTTCGGGCCCTTGCGGAACGCCCGGCAGGCCACAGCCATGCCACGGTCCCGCGCGCACTCGCGACGAAGTCACGTACGGAGGGGACATGGACGTCAGGTTCGACCAGGCAGTGATCGACCGGTACCTGCTGCATGCGCTGGAATCGGAACGCGGCGCCGTGGAGGTGTATGCCACGTCATTGTCGACGACGATGAATCCGGCCTGGCGACGCGAGCTCACCCGATTCCTCGACGATGCACGCAAGCACGAGCAATGGATGACCTGCGTCTGCAACCAGCTCGGCATGGATGCGGACGAGCCCGTGGCCGGCCGGGACCTGATCGCGTTCCAGACGCTGTCGATGATCGAGGCGATTCGCGAGGCGGTCAGCAGCAGCGACACGATGCTCGCGCCGCTGGTGGCTTGCGAGTGCATCGTGCTCGCGGAAACCCGCAACCAGCTCGCCTGGGCGCCGTTCGCGCGCATCGCCCTGAACGCCCGCCACGAATGCGTGAAGATCCTGTCCCGCATCGCGACCGACGTTCGGCGCGAACACGAGCATCACCTGAAGCGCGCGATGCAACGCACGCGGCGGCTGTGGCGCCGTCGACTGGGTCTTGACGCTTCGGGCAGTGCGCGCCTCGGGCTGATCCCGCATACCGCACCTGCGGCCAATGCAGGATCGCATGCGGCGGCCCACATCGCCGCGACCGCGGCATGACGTCCTCGTTGCGCGACGCGACACCGGCATGAGCCGCCGAGGCCGTCTGCAAGCCACGCGCACACGCGACGCCGAACGGCGTTCGCGCGAGGACGAACGGCTGGCGCACCCCGCGCGGCGTCCAACCGAATCCGCGCGCGCGGGCCCGGCGCGCATCGACATGGCGGGAGCGCCCATGCACCGCGCCGACTCGCGCCCGATCGTGAAAGAAATACGCTGAACGAAAAGCGCAACGGAAACGTTTTCCCGTTGTCGGAGCGAGCGGACCCGGCTAACTTGCGCCACCCGTTCGACTTCCCGGAGTGCGTCATGTACGACATCCTCGACCCGCTCGTTTCGCCGCGCAAACTCGGCACGATCTCGACGGCCCCTGCACTGGTCGCGCGCGAAGCCAGCCGCGCGCAGAAGGCGTTCGGCGTGCCGACCACGGTTTTCCTCGACTGCAGCGGCGACATCTACGCGCAACCGTCGGTGTACGCGCACGATCATCCGATCGATGAAATCGTCGGCATCTATTCGAGCGGGATCGCTACCTCGGACATCGCCGAGGACCTCGGCATCACGCTCGGCGCACGCCTCGCGGCGATCGGCATGCTCGAGAACTGGGGCGAGGCTTCGCGCGCGGCCTGACGGGACGCGATAGCCCGATCTCGCGCTGCGCCTTGGCGGGAACGCATCGGCCGAGCACGGCCCCTGCAACACTTGCATCCAAGCGCAACTCGATGTGCCCGGACCCGGACTCGAACCGGGATGACCTTGCGGTCGAGGGATTTTAAGTCCCTTGCGGCTACCGATTTCGCCACCCGGGCAGGCGTGCAAATGGTAGCAGCCCGCCTGGCCGCGCGACCGCGCGGCCAGGTGGATCGACCTCAGTCCGCCACGATCACGCCGCACGCGATGCGCGCGCCCGAGTTGCCCGCGGGTTGGGAAGCGTAGTCGTCGGGGTCGGCGTGGACGACGATCGCGCGGCCGATGATGTCGTTCGCTGCACCGAGCGAGACGCCGCCGATGCGCACGTCGACCTGCGCGCGGCCCGATGCGTCGGCGCGCACATTCGGGACGTCGCCTGCATGATGCGGACCGGACATCGGGTTGCCATGCGCGCTCCCGGTCGGATTGTAGTGTCCGCCCGCGCTGCTCGCATCGAGCGCGCTGCAGTCGCCCTTTTCGTGCACGTGGAAGCCGTGCTCCGCGTCGGGCTTGAGACCCTGCAGGGTGCCGGTCACGTGCACGCCGTCCGCTTGCTGGCGCAACTGGAGCTCTCCGCGCGCGAGCTGGCCCTGGGTCGACGCGAGCGAAACGCGTGCGGCGCGCACGCCGTCTTCGGCGTCGCGTGCGTGGGTACCGGCACAGGCGGAAACCGCGAGTGCAAGCAGGCTGAGCGGCAACATGCGCATCGGAGAACTCCTTCTTCCTTCGGGTGAGGCGGACAGTGTGGCGGCAAGGGAGCTACGCCGGCTGAACTGGCCCGCCCTGTTCACTCGGGAGCAGGGCATCAGCCGGCAGCATGCCTGCACAGGCGGGCGCATGCACACGGCCCGCGCAGAACCGACGAGAGGTGGAATCCGATGACCCTGCGACACGATGAAGTGGAATCGATGCTGGATGAAATCGAGCGCGGGCTGCCGCGCATGATCGAACGCTACGAGACGCCGGAGGCGTTCTGGCCGATCTTCGCCGGCTCGGTGGACGTGATCCTGGAAGGCTGCGAGCCGGACGACTGCCACTACGCGCGCGCGCGCGTGGAGCGACTGCGTGAACGCGCGGTCGAACTGGGCATGCCGCCCGTACTCGACGACCGCGCGGCCACCACCACGCAGAGCTGAGCCGTCAGGCGGCTGCGTCGCGGGCACCCGCGGCGCAGCCGGGATGGCCGCAGCCGCACCCTGCGCCGGTGTGGGCGCCCGCGGCGGTGCGACAATGCTCGCTGCACCACTGCTCGCCCGCAGGCACGCTGCACGCGCAGGCCGCATGCGCGCAGCGCGTCGCGCCGCTGGTATCCGATGCCGACTTCACGGCGGGTACGAACGGCGACACCGGATCGCTGGTCGGGAACGTTTCTTCCAGTGCCTCGTCGAGCGCGTCGCTTTCCTTCGCCTTGCGCGACGCACGCTCACGCGCGCTTTCGTCGACCGGCGCACCCTTCTCGGCGGGATGCGGCGGATCCTTGCGGTCTCGGGTACTCATCGGATGGCGTCCTCGCTGGAGTGGGCTGCCACCCATTGGAAGACGATCCGGCCCAACCCCGACTGACTACGCTGCGCCGGCGCAAGCCGTCGTTCAGTGCTTCGGGATGGCGCGTCGAGCGGTCAGTGGATTCCCGCAGCCCGCGAACGCCGCGCACGCAACAGTTCCTCGGCATAAGGACCGACCGCGAGCAGCGCGACGCCCACTGCGAGCGCGATGCTGTACGCAGCCGGCGGCGCGTGCGGCGCCGCGGCGAGGTCGAACCGCGGCGGCTCGGAACCGAAGCCGAACAGCGCGGTGAATTGCGACCACTGCGCGGTCGCGAGCAGCAGCACGATGACCACGGGACATGCTTCGAGCACGCTGTGGATCATCTGCTCGAGCACGCCGATCACGCGACTCGACGTCGCGACGCGCAGGTCGAACCAAGTGGTCACTTCGTGCACGAGTGCACCGGCGACCAGCAAGGCGAATACCAGCGCGTTCGTCTCGAGGTAGATCGCGGCGAGCAGCGGAATGCCCATTTCCGCGAGCAGCAGCAGGTGCAAGGCCGATTCGGTCGCGCCGCTGGTGGCCTCGATATGACTGCGCCGGTGGCACAGCCAGTCCGCCAGGCCCGCGAGCAACCAGGCGGGCACCACCCCGTACAGCAGCAGCGTGTACTGCGGCATCACGTCATGGCCCTCCGGGTTTGGCGACCATGAGGTAGAAGATCGCGAGGAAGGCGAGCAGCGCGGGCACGCCGAGTGCGAACCAGGCGATGAAGCAGCGCCGGAACGCGCGCGGCAGCGCGCTGCCCTCGCGTGCCGCCTGCGCGGCGAGGTCGCGCATGCGCATCTGCAGCCAGACGACGGGCAGCCAGCACGCGACCGCGAGCGCGTAGAGCACGATCGACCGCTCGAGCCACCAGGCATCGATCGGAAACCGCGCAATGTGCATCAGCCACCAGCCGGTCAGCGGCTGCAGCACGACGGTGGTCGCGGTGAACAACCAGTCCGCGCGAACGACCCAGCCGGCGACGCGCGCGACGAGCCGCGCATCGCGCGAGAGGCTCGCGCAGAGCAGGTAGAACGCGGATCCGATGCCGGTCCCGAACAGGATCGTCGAGGACACGATGTGCAACCACTTGACGAACAGGTAGCTCATGCGCGTTCGTTCCAGCGCAGCAGTGCCAGTGCCGCGAGCATCGGCAGGTTCTTGAGGATCGGCGCGAACGGATGCAGCAGCAATTCGGGCAGGAACATCGCGATCAGCAGCGTATAACCCACGATCAGCGCGATCTGCGCTTCGTACAGGCGCCGCAGCGCCTGGCCGGCGAGTACCAGCGTACCGATGCCGAACGCGATGTCCAGACCCGCTGCGCCGTACAGCGCGATCGATGCGAGGCTGCCGTGGAGCCCGACCCGCGCGAGCATCGCGAGGCTCTGTTCGACCGGCCAGACACCGAGCGAAACGATGCCCGAGGCGAGCCAGACCAGCGCGATGCTCCAGCGAAGCAGCGTGATCCCGAGCTGCACGCGTTGCTCGCGCAACAGGCGCGCTGCCTCGGCGCGCGGGATGAAGGCCGGGACCGGACGCGGCACGCGACCGAGCAAGGCCGTGATCGATGCCGCATCGGCGCAGTTGCCGCGCTCGAGCATCGCGAGGCGCTCGCTGTCGATCGGTACGCGCGCGGCGCGGTCGCCCAGGCGCGCGAGCAGGCGCATCACCGGCATCGGCACCCGCATCGGCCACGCGCGCCCCGCCCCGAGCCCCGCGCGCAACATCGCCAGGTAATCCCGAAGTTCGAGGCACTGCGGGCCGACCGCCGCAACGCGCGGCGGCATGCGTTCGATCCGGATCAGCGCGGCGATCGCATCGCAGAGGTCGTCGACATGGATCGGCTGCACGCGCTGGCGTCCATCGCCCGGGAGCATGCGAACCGGCGCCGCCGCCATGCGCAGGAAATGCCGCGCGCTCTCCCCGCCCATGCCGAACACGAGCGACGGCTGAACGATCGCCGCATGCGGATGCCGCGCCGCGAGCGCCTCGTCGGCTTCGCGCTTGCTGCGATGGTAGGCTGAAACCGCGTCGGCATCGGCGCCGAGCGCGGACAGCTGGATGATCCGCGCGACGCCGGCAGCCGTGGCGGCGTCGAACAACGCGACAGGAGCATCGACATGCAGGCTGCGAAAGGTCTGGTCGCGCGTCTCGCGGATGATGCCGACGGTGTTCACGATCGCCTCGACGCCTTCGAGCAGCGGCTCCCAGGCTTCGACGCGGGTGGCGGTCGCGAAGTCCACCGCCTGTGCGTCGATGCCGGGCCAGCGCGCACGCGCGGCCGCAGGATCGCGCACGGCCAAGCGCAGCACATGGCCGTCTTGATGCAGGCGCTCCACCAGCGCCGAGCCGATGAACCCGGTGGCGCCGGTCACGAGGATCAGCATCGCGCGCACGCCGCACGTGAGGCCATCGCATGATGCGCTCGCTCGCGCTCGGCCTGCGCGCACTCGTCACGGGCAGCATCGCGAGCCTCGCATCGAGCGCGATCATCGTGGCCGAAAGCCAGCGGTGCACGCGCAGCGCGGCCGCCGCGACGAATGCGACGAGCCAGTGGATCTGGGGCGAGGAAGCGCGGCGCCGTCGCCGCGCGAGCCTGCGCCACACCGCGATCGGCTACCTGATCCATCATGCGAGTTCCATCTACTGGGCGGTGCAGTTCGAATCGCGCAGCTTGCGGCGACTCGTTCGCAACGACGCCGCGCGCGCCGCGCTCGTCGCGTCCGCCGCAGCCGCGGTCGATTATGGCCTGATGCCGCGCCGCTTCACGCCGGGATTCGAACATCGACTGCCGATTCGGTCGATCGCGGGCGTCTACGCCGCGTTCGGCTTCGGGCTCTGGATCGCGGCGCGCATCCATCGCAGGCCGGCTCAGTCGGGGACTTCGAGTCGTTCGAGTCCGCGTGCCGCGGGACCGTTGAGCACGCGCCCGTCGCGCGGATCGAAGCGCGAGCCGTGACACGGACAGTCCCAGGTCCGTTCGACCGCGTTCCAGCGCACGATGCAGCCCAGATGCGGGCAGACCGCCGAGTAGGCGCAGAGTGCGCCGTCCTCGCCGCGGCACACGGCGATGCGATGCACGCCCTGGCGCACGATAGTGCCGTCGAGCGGATCGAGCGGGCGCTCGTCGCCGGGTGCGATCCAGTCGCGGTACTGCGCGACGACGTTCGCGTTCTCCGAGGCCCAGGTCGCGAGCGCATGCACGGATTTGCGGCGAGGATCGTAGAGTGCTTCGCATGCGCCCGGGCTTCCGAGGATCAGGTCCGGGATCAGCTCCGCGGCGACCGTCGCATGCGTGAGGCCGTTGCCGGAGTCGCCGGTCACGACAAACACGTTCTCCATCCCGCCCGGGTCGCGCCCGATGAACGCGAGTCCGTCGACGGGTTCGAGCACCTGCCCCGACCAGGTCCACTCGGGTGATCCCGCCGTCGGGACGCGTTCGCGCGTCCAGGCGAACAACGTTTCGAAGCTCGCTAGCCCGGTACCCTGGCCGGTCTTGTGGTCTTCGCCACCCACGATGAGCCAGCTGCGATCCCCTTCCTCGTCATCGGCACGCCGCACGTAGTGGTAGGGGTCGCCCATATCCCAGAGCAGGATGTCGGGGAACGCATCGCGCGCGATCGGACACGCGATCACGTAGGTGCGGTACGGCGCCTGCTTGGTGTGGATCGGCACGGTCTCGTGGAACGGCACGTTGCTCGCGAGCACGACCGCATGCGCCGCGATCTCTCCCCCGTCCGCGGTGCCGATCCTCGCGACTGCGCCGCCCTCGACCTTGACGACGTCGGCGCGCAGCCACTCGCCGCCGCGCTCGCCCACCGCGCGTGCGAGCCCGGCGAGATAGCGCGCCGGGTCGAAGCGCGCCTGTTGGCGAAAGCGCAGCGCGCGACCCTCGCCGGGCACCGGCGCCCGCTCGCAGAGTTCGACCTCGAGCCCCGCCCGCAACGCGGCATCGAGCTCGCGCTCGATCTCGTCCGCGCTCGACGCACCTTCCTCGAGCAGCCAGGCGTCGACGCGCGCAAAGCCGCAGTCGATCCGGTAGCGGGAACACCAGCGCTCGATGCGGTCGATCGCACGCGCATGGCTTTGCGCCGCTTCGCGTGCGCCTTGCCGGCCGTGCCAGCGTTCCAGCGAATGGAAGCGATCGTCCAGTGCGCTCGCGAGATGCGCGCTCGTGCGCAAGGTCTGGCCCGCGCCGATCGCATCGCGATCGACCACGAGCACGCGCCGCCCACGTTCGAGCAGTGCGAGTGCGACCGAGAGTCCCGCGATGCCCGCGCCGACAACGACGACGTCCTCGATCGCGGTCGAGATCCGCGCGGCCATCGCCGGAAGCGCCGGCAGCGCCGGCGGCGTGCGCATCCAGAAGGAAGTCGTCTCATTCATGCGCAACTCCGGTGGCGATCGGCGCCTGGCGCAACCGGCGCGCAATGCGCGATGAAAGCCGTGTCGGTGGGTGTTGGATGCTCGAACCGATCGCAAGGCCGCCCGCGAGCGCGGCGAACACGAGCGCGATCCCGCGGCGTGACAACTGGCCTTCATAGCCGGGCGACAGCCGGCGCGGCAACACGCCGTAGTCGAGCAGTGCGGCGAACGCGATCACCGCACCTGCGCGCACCGCGGGCTTGCGAACCGAGGCGGCGAGCCGGGGGTGCTCATGCACGGCCGCCCACCAGTGGGCGCTTGCATGATGGATCAGCAGCGCGGGCAACGTGAAGCGTGCGCGCAGGCGCCGCTCCCGCAATGCCGCGTCGCCGTGCAGGATCTGGCTCGATCCATTCAGCGCCGCGACCGCGGATCCGGCTTCGCACCTCGACACGACGAGCAAGGCCAGCAGGCCTGCAGCGCTCGTGATGCAACCCGTCACCAGCGTGCGTTTCGCGTACATCACCCAGTCGAGTGGAGCCATGGTCGCCTCGCTTCCTGCAGTGTCGGTCAGGGCGGCGCGCGTGCGAATGCGCCGCTGCCGTCAGGGCGCGCGGCGCGCGCGTGTGCGCGCGGCCTTCTTCGCCGCGGCGGAGCGCTTCGCGGCGTTGCGCGCGCGCGTGCCCGCAGCCTTCTTCGCCGCCGCCTTGCGCGTGGACTTCGCGCTCGCGGCGGTCCTGCCGGAGGCCTTTCCTGGCGATGGCTTCGACGCGGATCGCTTCGCCGGCGCCTTGCGCGCGGCGGACTTCTTCGCAGCTGGATTCTTCGCGCCCGACGTCGCGGATGCCGACTTCTTGCGCGCAGGCTTCTTCTTCGCGGCCCCCGGGCCCTTCGCACCGCCGTCCTGCTTGTTGACCGTTGCCCATGCACGCCTGGCCGCGGTCTTCTTCGATACGCCCTTCTTCTCGTAGCCTTCCTCGATGTGCTCGGCCTGCCGCTTCTGCTTGCTCGAATACGAGGACTTGTCTCCGCGTGGCATGGCGTTCTCCGATCCGGCATCGTCGCCGACCGAGTTCAGACTAGGCCCGCCGCATCAACACCCGGTGAATGGACACGCGCCATGGAGGACCCGTTCAGTCATCGCGAAAAAGTTCATTCCGGATTCACCGCGCGCGGCCCAGCGTTTCCCGACGACCCTTTCGACTCGATCGGGTCCGATCCCGAATCGGAGGCCTCATGTACCGCATCGCATGGATATTCGCAGCCACGCTGCTCGGCGCATCGATTGCGCACGCTGCGTCCGACGACCAGTCTTTCGTGACGAAGGCAAGCCAGGGCGGCATCGCCGAAGTCGAGCTCGGCCAGCTCGCGCTCGCGCGCGGCCAGTCGCAAGCGGTGAAGGCGTTCGCGCAGAAGATGGTGGACGACCATTCGAAGGCGAACGCGGAGCTCGCCGCCGTCGCGACCGCGGCCGGGGCGTCGATGGCCGCCGCACCCTCGCCGGAGCAGAAGGCCGTCGCGGCGAAGCTCGAAGGTCTCTCCGGCGCCGCGTTCGATCGCGCCTACGCGACCCAGATGGTCGACGACCACGAAAAGACCGTCGCACTGTTCGAGAAGGAAGCCGAAGCGGGCGGCAACGCAGGCATCAAGGCATTCGCAGCAAAGACCCTGCCGACGCTGCGCACGCATCTCGAACACGCCAAACGACTCGCGGACGCCGGCACGTGATGCCGATGGCGGATGCGCGCGCTTGCCGACAACCGCGGGCGCGGCGTTCGGCGGACTTGGAGGCCTGGGTCGGAATCGAACCGGCGTACGCGGATTTGCAGTCCGCTGCATGACCACTCTGCCA